>NZ_JAWDJJ010000359.1:0-7462 GCF_032465695.1 Actinomyces sp. MRS3W | reverse complement strand
GTTCCCGCCCCTTTCACTGAAACCGGCACTAATAACATGCCGAAACTGGTCGAAGTTGCTGAGGGCGGGCTAAGTCATGGGAAAGTACTCAGGTATCTTGGTGTGAGTTGAGTCTCCTGGTTCGGTGCAGGCCTGGCCAAGCGGTGATGACCGTAACCGGCTCGCTGGATGCGGCCTGGTCCCGGAGGGCGTGGGCCAAGCGGCGCAGCAAGGCTTCGGACTGGGCGGCGGGCGCAGCACGGGTGGGCACCAGCCACCACTGTGGACAGCTGGGCGTCCGGGCGGTCTGGCGATGGACAACCTCGACGACGACGCACACGAACCTGGTGCCGCGTACACGACTTTGCGCCGTACGCACGAGTGATCGTCAAGCGCACGAGTTTGTGTCATGTACACGAGTCTTGGAGATATGCAGGTGTTGAGACAGTGCAAAACTCCAAAACTCGTGTCTTTGGGGAGAACTCGTGTTCATGGCGCCAGGGGAGCAGGCGCTGAGTGTGGTAACGAAGAAGTCCCGGCCAACCCCGCCTGACCCGCCGGGGCGTACTCGCGTCCCGCGAGCCAGGAACGTGCCGACGATCGTGAACAGGGCTTCAATCTCCGCGGAAATCGCCAGCCCACCCACTGTAAGAGTCCCCCATGCCTGCGCATGACAGCAATGGGTGCGCATCACGGCCGTACCCGTGAGGGCGGTGCGCTGCCATGAACGAGACCAAAGCCTCCGGGGCGTTCCTCACTCGCGTCAGCCGGGAGACCACTACGACGACCGGTTTCGCTACGTCATAAGTGCCGGTTTGGGCACGTTATTAGTGCCGGTTTCGGTGAGGGGTGGGCGGACGAGCTGTCGGCCTGTGTGTAGAACCGCCCGTCGGGAGGTGCGAGGGGTCCGTGCTCCGCGGTGAGCGATAGCATGGGGCGCGGCTCGGTGACTCCACTACGATGGCAGGGTCCATGCCCGGTTCGCCCGGGCGAGGAGCCCGCCAGCCCGAGGTGCCACGCCACGGCGGGATATCACCACCTACCAGGGGAGAAACCAGCGTGTCGATCGTCGACCGGATCCTTCGCATTGGTGAGGGCCGGACCCTCAAGAAGCTCGACGCCCTCGCCACCCAGGTCGAGGCCCTCGCGGAGGACTACAAGGAGTTCACCGACGCCGAGCTGCACGAGCAGACCGCGGAGTTCAAGCAGCGGTACGCCGACGGCGAGACCCTCGATCAGCTGCTTCCGGAAGCCTTCGCCACCGTCGTGGAGGCGGCCGACCGCGTGCTGGGTCAGCGCCCCTACCACGTGCAAATCATGGGTGGTGCCGCCCTGCACCAGGGCAATATCGCCGAGATGAAGACCGGTGAGGGCAAAACCTTGGTGGCCACCATGCCCTCCTATTTGCGCGCCCTGACCGGCAAGGGCGTTCACGTGGTCACCGTCAACGACTACCTGGCCGAGTACCAGTCCGACCTCATGGGGCGTGTCCACCGTTTCCTGGGGCTGACCACTGGCTGCGTGCTGGCCACCCAGACCCCGGCCCAGCGGCGCAAGCAGTACGCCATGGACATCACCTACGGCACCAACAACGAATTCGGCTTCGACTACCTGCGCGACAATATGGCGCAGCGCCCCGAGGACCTGGTACAGCGCGGACACGCCTTCGTCATCGTGGACGAGGTTGACTCCATCCTCATTGACGAGGCGCGGACCCCGCTCATCATCTCCGGCCCCGCCACCGGGGATGTCAACAAGTGGTACAAGGAGTTCGCCAAGCTCGCCCTGCGGCTGCGCGCCGGCCGCGACTATGAGGTTGACGAGAAGAAGCGCACCGTCGGCGTCCTAGCCCCCGGCATTGAGCGGGTCGAGGACTACCTGGGCATCGACAACCTCTACGAGTCCGAGAACACCCCCCTGATCGGCTTCCTCAACAACGCCATCAAGGCCAAGGAGCTGTTCCACCTCGACAAGGACTACATCGTCCGCGACGGCGAGGTCCTCATTGTCGACGAGCACACCGGCCGCGTCCTGCCCGGACGCCGCTACAACGAGGGCATGCACCAAGCCATTGAGGCCAAGGAACAGGTGGACATCAAGGCAGAGAACCAGACCCTGGCCACCATCACCCTGCAGAACTACTTCCGCCTCTACCCCGAGGGCTCGCGCTCCGGCATGACTGGCACCGCCGAGACCGAGGCCGCAGAGTTCTCCGGCACCTACGGCATCGGCGTGGTGCCGATCCCCACCAACAAGCCCATGATCCGTGTTGACCAGCCCGACCTGGTCTACACCAACGTGGCGGCCAAGCTCGCCGCCGTCGTCGACGACATCGTCGAGCGCCACGAGGTCGGCCAGCCCGTGCTCGTGGGCACCACCAGCGTGGAGAAGTCCGAGCAGCTGTCCCGTCTGCTCAAGGAGCGCGGCGTTCCCCACGAGGTCCTCAACGCCAAACAGCACGCCCGCGAGGCCGCCGTCGTCGCCCTGGCCGGCCGCAAGGGCGCTGTCACCGTCGCCACCAACATGGCCGGACGCGGAACCGACATCATGCTCGGTGGCAACGCCGAGTACATCGCGGTGACCGCCCTCAAGGAGGCCGGTCTGGACCCGGAGGAGAACGCCGAGGACTACGAGAAGGCCTGGCCCAAGGCGCTGGCCGCCGCCCAGGAGGCCTGCGCCGCAGAGCATGATGAGGTCGTCGAACTGGGCGGTCTGTACGTGCTCGGCACCGAGC
Source organism: Actinomyces sp. MRS3W (assembly GCF_032465695.1). Lineage (NCBI taxonomy): Bacteria > Bacillati > Actinomycetota > Actinomycetes > Actinomycetales > Actinomycetaceae > Actinomyces > Actinomyces sp. MRS3W. The sequence continues at coordinate 4,749 of NZ_JAWDJJ010000359.1, read as the reverse complement.
GCCACGAGTCCCGACGTATCGACAACCAGCTGCGCGGACGCTCCGGCCGCCAGGGAGACCCGGGGGAGTCCCGCTTCTACCTGTCCATGGAGGACGACCTCATGCGCATGTTCGCCTCCGGTGCGGCCCAGCGGATCATGAGCTCCGGCGCCTACCCCGACGACGTGCCGCTGGAGTCGAAGATGGTCACCCGGGCCATCGCCTCCGCCCAGCGGCAGGTCGAGTCCCGCAACTACGAGATCCGCAAGAACGTCCTTAAGTACGACGACGTCATGACCGAGCAGCGCGAGAAGGTCTACTCCGAGCGCCGCCGCGTCCTGGACGGCGAGGACCTCGAGCCGCAGATGGAGAACTTCCGCGCCCAGGCCGTCGGCACGATTGTGGCCGCACGCACCCAGGAGGGACGCCCCGACGAATGGGACCTGGACGCCCTGTGGAACGATCTCGCGCACGTCTACCCGGTGAGCGTGACCCAGGAGGACCTCATCGAGGAAGTGGGTGGCCGTGACCTGCTGTCCTCCGAGCGCTTGTCCGCCGAGCTCACCGACGATGCGGCCGTCGCCTACGAGGAAGCCGAGAAGCGGCTGGACGACAACCCGATTGCCCGCGCTCAGCTGGGGGACGAGCCCATGCGCACCCTGGAACGGCGGGTGCTGCTGGCCGTTGTCGATAAGCGTTGGCGTGAGCACCTCTACGAGATGGACTACCTCAAGGAGGGTATCGGCTTGCGGGCCATGGCCCAGCGCGACCCGCTCGTGGAGTACGCCAACGAGGGCGCGCACATGTTCAAGGCCATGATGGAGGGGATTCGCGAGGAGACCGTGGAGCAGGTCTTTGCCAACGCCGCCCGCTTCGACGCCGCAGCCGCCCGTGCCGCCGCGGAAGCCGCCGAGGACGCGTCCGGAGACACCCAGGATGCGGCCGCGTCGGCCCGTGTTGGGGCTCTTGTCGGTGCAGGAGCGGCGCGGGGACGGGAAACGCGCGGCTCGGTTCTGGGCACGACGGGCCAGGAGGCCATGAGGCAGCGCATGATCTACTCCGCTCCCAACGAGGACGGCACCGCCACGGCCACCCCGGCCCAGGCGTCCCGGGGGCGGGTCACTGCCAAGACGACGCACGCCGGTGCCCCCGCCGGAAGGACCACGCAGGCCGGCGCCGCACTCGCCGCTGGCAACCGCAAGCAGCGCCGCGCGGCCGCCAAGAAGCGCCGCAAGTAACACCAGGGCGAGGATCCGCCGGCTGCTGCGCGAGCCGTCCGCCGTCGCGGCGGGGGATGGGGCGTTCGGACGGTGGCTCAGGCGATTTCCAGGGCGGCCAGCACCCACCTGCCCCGGAACGCCTCGAGGCGGGCTGCCGCTGCGCGCACGCGGGTACCGTCGTCGAGCAGGATGGTCACCTCGCAGGTGCCGTGGTCGGGTTGTTGGGCGTGCACCGAACGTGGCCGCAGCCGCGTTGAGGCCCGACCCAGGAGACGATGCGCCAGGCCGGCACGCCTGACCAGCGCCTCGAACAGTTCCGGTGTCGTCCACCGGGCCAGGTGATCGCCCGGACGCTGGCCGCATAGCACTTCCGCGGCGGCGGTGACGACGACGGCGGCGAAGCGGGCCGGGTCCGGCATGGTGGACGCCGTCGGTTCTGAAGCGGCAAGGACCTCCTCGGGCGCCGGGTCGGTGACAGCGTGCGTGCCTTGAGCTTTGAGCGCGGGCCGGAAACGTATCCGGTCCCAGCTCTCGGGGCGCTGAGCACCAGCCAGCGGCGGGCGGGAGACGACGGCGCCGGCACCGGCGCCTTGCGGGCGGCGGATGCGCACCGGCCGTGGTGGCTTGGTTCGGGGTGAGGCTTGAACGGCGGGGGCGGTGAGGACTGACATGATGATCTCCTGGAGCGGCCTGGGGCCGTTATGACTCGGTGAAGGTGGGGATGGTCAGGACTGCCCCGGGGCGGATGAGGCCCGGATCGGTGCCGATCGTCTCGGTGTTGGCCCGGTATAGCTGTGGCCAGGCGGCGGCGATATCCGCCGGTGAGGCGTCGGGCCCCAGCAGCTTGGCGGTGATGGCCCAGAGGGATTCGCCGGCCTTCACCCGGTGGGAGGTGGCCGCGTCGGCCGGTTCGGCCGTGGGGCTGGGCGGATCCGATTCGCTGTCGGGGGTGGCAGGGGCCGCATCCGGTGCGGACGGCTCGACGTCGGGGACGGACGCCTCGACGCCGGGTGCGGTGGCCTCGACGCCGGGTGCGGTGGCCTCGGCGTCCGGCGTCTGCGTGGCGTTGACCGTGGGTTGCCAGCCGAGGTCATCCGTGTCGGTTTCGGTCGCGGCCACAGCCGGGCTTGTGGCCAGGCCGGCGATGACTACGCCCGCAGCCAGGCGCCGGACCAGCGGGGCGCCCCAACGGTTCAAGACATGGGCCGCCGCGCCCCTGAGTCCGGGCCCGGTGCCGGGGGTAGCGGCACTGCCGCGCCCAGTACGCGGACCAACGCCGCCGGCTATCAGGGCGAGGGCAACGGAGACGAGGTGCCAGGCGGCGCCCATCGCCCCGATGGTGCAGGTGATGGCGGTGAGCGCCGCCGAGAGCTGGGTGGCGCCCCACCATGCGGGCGGCAGCTCCAGCAGACAGCGCGCGCTCGCGGCGGCGACGCTCAGCAGTACCGGAATGAGGCCGGTTGACGCCAGGCCGACAGCGCCGAGCGCAACGGGTCTAGATAGTGAGTCCATGTCACCCTCCATCATCCTTGATGGTGTTTGATGATATTAGAGCATGGATGATGGGCGTTGATGTGTCAAGTGTGTCTCGGGTACTTGTGGGCTGAAGGCTGCCGGCTCAGGGGGTTGGCCTCCGGCGGTGGGTGTGATGGGCTGGGGGCTATGAACTGGGACAGCCTGCTGGCCGATCTGGAAAGCAGCTTCGAGGCCGAGCGGCGTGCCGACGTCGCTGCGCAGGCCGCCGACCTTGCCGAGGCGGAGATTGCCGGCCTGCATCTGGTCGATCGACTGCGCGGCGCCGTTGGCCGCCCCGTGCACGTGCGCACGCGTGGCGGAGTGGCGGTCGACGGCGTCGTCAAGCGCGTCGAGGACGCCTTTGCACTGCTCGATGAGGGGGAGGGGATCGAATCGCTCGTGCCGGTCGCCGCGATCGTGCTCGCCTCACCGCTCCCGGGCCCCGCGCCGACGCCGACGGTGCGCCGTCGCCCCGGCATACAAGTCGCACTGCGCGGTCTTGCCCGCTCGGGCACCCGGGTGCGCGTGGTCTTCGCTCAGGGGGAGGCCACCGGACGGATCGTCCGTGTGGGCGCCGACTACCTCGACCTGGCGCGCGACGGCGTCGTCACCGGGCCCGGGGCGTCGGGGACCGTCACCATCGCCCTGGAAGCGATCGAGGTGGTTCGTAGCCGGTAAAGGGGGTTACGCGTTGGCGCCCGGTGTGGACTCGGCGGCAGCCGAGGCCACCATCTCCCGAGTTGCGGCGAGCTGGCGCTCGACGTAGGCGTCGAAGGCGCTTTCCGGCACCCGCCACAGGTGGCGGGCGCCCACCTGGATGGCGGGAAGCTCCCCCGACTGGATGAGGGAGCGCACCCCCTGGGTGGACAGCTGGAGATGGTCGGCAACTTCGGCGATGGTCAGAAACTTGTCTGGCATGGCACCATGATCCCACCCTGTTGCCGAATCCGCCATAGTCGAACATACTTGTGGATAACTAACGATCCCATGACGGCATCTAGCGCCACTGCACATGATCAAGGAGGATCCTGTGAACTTCGCGCAACGAAGCGCCCCTGAGTCCACCGACGCCCAGAAACGCGGGGCGCCGCGAACCCGTCGGCGCCGCCCCACCTGGAAGGACCCGCGCCTGGCAGGCGGGCTGGCACTTATCGGAGCGGCGGTGGCCCTGGGCGCCTGGGCCGTCAACGCGGCGGCCGACACCGAGCAGATCTACATCCTCACCCGCGATGTCGCCCCCGGCGCCGACCTGACCGCAGCGGGCGTGCTGTCCGTCGTCGACGCGCACCCCGGCACCCCCGCCTACGTGGTGGCGGGGAACCTGCCCGACGACGCCGTCGCCACCCGCTCGCTGCAGGCGGGCGAGCTGCTGCCCACCGGCGCGGTCGGCGAGGCCGCCGACCTGGATCTGCGGGCGGTCGTCCTCGACGTCGCCTCTGGCCTGCCCGCGTCCACGGGCGCCGGCGACGTCGTCGACCTGTGGTCGCTCCCCGCCACCCAGGCGACCGCCCAGGACGACGAGGCCGCCGAGGTCGTGGCCCAGGGGCTGCTTGTGTCATCCGTGGGGGAGTCGGGAACCAGCCTTGTCGGCGGCACCAATGTGCAGGTTGAGGTGTTGGTGCCTAGCGATGCGGTTGCCGCCGTGCTCACTGCGGTGGGCGGGAACGGTCCGCTCGTCCTCGTGCCCACCGGCCAGGGGCAGTGATATGACCACATCCCAACGCGGCGAGCCGACGACCCCGAGCACGCGCGGCGTTCTGCTCGCTCTGTCCGGAGACGACGCCGACATTCTGCGCGCCATCGACGCGCCGGGCTCGGGGCTCAAGGTAGTGCGCCGCTGCGCCGACACCGCCGAGCTGCTCAGCGTTGCCCTGGCCGGCCTGGCCACGCTCGCCGTCGTCGATACCGCCTTTGACGAACTCGACCGCACCGTCCTGGACCGGCTGAGCCGGGCCGGCGTGACCGGGCTGCTGCTCGCGCCCGCCGCCGAGGGCGAGCGCTGGCAGGGGACGGGCTGGCCCGTGGAATCCACAAC
>NZ_JAWDJJ010000358.1:0-1116 GCF_032465695.1 Actinomyces sp. MRS3W | reverse complement strand
CGCCCAGACGGTCGGTACTCGAGTGCAGCGGCGTGATCGGCTCGCCCGGCTCCGCCAGGGTGATGACGGCGTCGACGCCGGGAAGCGCCCGCGCCTGCTCCACCCCGTGGAAAGCGCGCAGGACGCCCTCGGGGGCCACGAGGAAGCGGATGGCGGCGGCGCGCCCGGAGCTAGGCGGCACCTCGATGTGCTCCCCGCAGGCCTGACGCAGGACCAGGCCCACCAGGTCGATACCGGTGGAGCCAGGCACCACATGCGAGGAGACGAAGTCGCCCGGCAGGCGGCAGCCGAACTCGATGAGCGTCGGACCCGAGTCGGTCAGCATCATCTCCACATGGGCGGGTCCGAAGTGCATGTCGACGGCGCTCAGGCACTCGGCCACGAGCGCGTGGGCGGCGGCCAGGGTGGCCTCGTCCAGGGCGGCGGGCTGGGTGTGCCCGGTTTCGATGAAGTGGGGAGCGCCGGTGGTGTCCTTATCCGTGGTGGCGATGACGTGGTAAACGCCGTCCACGCACAGCACCTCGCAACTGATCTCGCGCCCCACCAGGAGTTCCTCGACGATGACGGTGGCCTCCTTCGAGGGCGCCAGGGCGTACTCCAGGGCGCGGGGCAGCTCCGCCTCGGAGTCGACCTGCACGACGCCGCGGCTACCGGAGGAGTCGAGCGGTTTGACGATGCAGGGCAGGCCGACGTGGGCGACGGCCTCGCGCAGCTCCTCCAGGTTGGTGGCCAGGGCGAAGCGCGGGTGGCGCACACCGGCGCGGGCGACCGCCTGGAGCATGAGCGCCTTGTCGGTGGCCATGGCGGCGGTCTGCGGGGAAACGGCGGGTAGGCCGTGGGCCTGGGCAACGGCGGCAATGGCCCGCACCGGACGGTCGGTGCCCACGGAGGTGACCCCGGACAGCTCACGGTTACGGGTCAGGGCCAGCAGTCCGTCAACGTCGGTGGTGGACACGCAGGCGAACTCGTCCGCAAGCTCTGCTCCGGGGACATGGGGATTGGCATCGACGACGAGGCTGCGCAGGCCTAGCCGCCGCGCCGCCTGGATCATGGGCACCTGCAGCGGGGAGCCGCCCAGAATGAGGACCGGGGGCCAGGCGGCGCGGCGGCTAGGCC
>NZ_JAWDJJ010000357.1:0-6270 GCF_032465695.1 Actinomyces sp. MRS3W | reverse complement strand
GTCGCGCAGGGGGCCCGGCCCGCCGTGCTGGCCGCCTTGGCCCTCGGCGAGACCGGCGTCGCCCGCGTCGCCGGCGCCAACTCCGTCGGCGTGGGCCGGCTGGAGCGTCCGCACCCGGAGACGACCGACGGCACCCCCCTGCTTGTGGTCACCGCCACCGGGCGGGAGGCCGACGAGCTTGCCGCCGCCCTGCGCTGCTACCTGCCCGACGCCGACGTTGCCGTCTTCCCCGCCTGGGAGACCCTCCCGCATGAGCGGCTTTCCCCACGCGCCGACACCGTGGCCATGCGGCTGGCCGTGCTGCGGCGCCTGGCCCACCCCGAGGACGGCGACCCGGACCCGGCTACCGGCGCCGGTGACCCGCAGCGCGGCCCCATCCGCGTGCTTGTTGTGCCTGTACGCGCGCTGCTCGCCCCCGTCGTCGACGGCCTGGGGGAGTTGGAGCCGATCCACCTCGCCCCCGGGATGCGCGCCGACCTCGAGCAGATCGCCGCCCGCCTCGCGGACGCCGCCTACACGCGGGTGGACATGGTGGAGTCCCGCGGCGAGTTCGCCGTGCGCGGCGGCATCCTCGACGTCTTCCCGCCCACACAGCCCCGGCCGGTGCGTGTGGACTTCTTCGGCGACGAAATCGAGTCCGTCTCCTCCTTCGCCGTCACCGACCAGCGCACCATCGCCGATCTCGGTTCGGTCACCGCCACCGCCTGCCGCGAGGTCCTGCTCACCGATAAGGTGCGCGAGCGCGCCCGCGCTCTGGCAGGCGCCATCCCCGGCGCCGCGGACATGCTCGACAAACTCGCCGCCGGCATCCCCACCGAAGGCATGGAGTCCCTTGCTCCCGTGCTCGTCGACCGCATGGTGCCGCTCCTGGACCTGGTGGGGGACCGGCTCGTCATCGTCGCCGAACCGGAGCGGGTCCGCAAACGCGCCGAGGACCTGGCCGCCACCACCGAGGAGTTCCTCGCCGCCGCCTGGACGTCAGCCGCCTCCGGCGGCACCGCCCCCATCGACCTGTCCGCGGCCGCCTTCGCCCACTTGGCCGAGGCCCGCGCCCTGGCCCTGTCCACGAACCGCGGCTGGTGGTCCTTCACCTCCCTCAAGGCCTCCCCGGATACGGCCGAACTGCCCCTGCGCGACCCCGAGAGCTACCGCGGTCAGCTGGAGCGGGCCGTAGCGGACATCGGCACACTGATCCGGCAGGGGTGGAGCGTCGTCGTCGCCACCGAGGGGCCCGGGCCGGGGCGCCGCATGGCCCAGCTGCTCGCCGACGGCGGCGTGCCCGCCCGTATCGTCACCGGCTTGGACCACGCCGACGACCTGTCCTACCAGGCGCCCGACGGCGTCGTGCGGGTCACCCAGGCCTCAGCCGGGCACGGCTTCGTCGCCGAGGGACTGCACCTGGCACTTCTGGCCGAATCCGACCTCACCGGGCGCGCCCCCGCCGCCGCCCGCGGGGCCAAGACCCTGCCCGCCCGCCGGGCCCGCAAGAGCGTCGACCCGCTGTCCCTGCACCCCGGCGACCTGGTGGTCCACGCCCAGCACGGAGTGGGACGTTTCGTGGAGCTCCTGCGCCGCGACGTCGGCTCCGGCCGGGGTGGGGGCAAGGAGAAGGCCACCCGCGAGTACGTCGTCATCGAGTACGCCCCCTCCAAGCGCGGCCAGCCCGGGGACCGGCTGCTCGTGCCCACCGACGCCCTGGACCAGGTGACCAAGTACGTCGGCTCCGACAACCCCGCACTCAACCGGATGGGCGGCGCCGACTGGGCCAAGACCAAGCAGCGGGCCCGCAAGGCGGTGCGTGAGATCGCCGGGGAACTCGTGCGCCTGTACGCAGCCCGCTCGGCCACCACCGGCCACGCCTTCAGCCCCGACACCCCCTGGCAGGCCGAGCTGGAGGAGGCCTTCCCCTACACCGAGACCCCCGACCAGCTCGCCACCATCGACGACGTCAAGGCCGACATGGAGAAAACCCAGCCCATGGACCGGCTCATCTGCGGCGACGTCGGCTACGGCAAGACCGAGATCGCCGTGCGCGCCGCCTTCAAGGCCGTCCAGGACGGCAAGCAGGTCGCCGTGCTCGTGCCCACCACCCTGCTGGTGTCCCAGCACGCCGAGACCTTCACCGAGCGCTACGCCGGCTTCCCCATCAATGTCGCGCAGCTATCCCGTTTCCAGACCGCCGCCGAATCGGAGAAGGTGCTTGCCGGACTCGCTGACGGCACCATCGACGTCGTCATCGGCACCCACCGGCTCATTACCGGGCAGGTGCGTTTCAAGGACTTGGGGCTGGTGGTCATCGACGAGGAGCAGCGCTTCGGGGTGGAGCACAAGGAGACCCTCAAGGCGCTGCGCACCGACGTGGACGTGCTGTCCATGTCAGCCACCCCCATTCCCCGCACCCTGGAGATGGCGGTGACCGGCCTGCGGGAGATGTCCACCCTGTCCACCCCGCCGGAGGACCGCCACCCGATTCTCACCTATGTGGGGGCCTACGAGACCAAGCAGGTGTCTGCCGCCATTCGCCGTGAACTGCTGCGCGACGGTCAGGTGTTCTTCGTGCACAACCGGGTGGAGGACATCGACCGCGTGGCCGCGCGGCTGGCCGAGCTGGTCCCCGAGGCGCGGGTGGCCACCGCCCACGGGCAGATGCACGAGTCCCGGCTGGAGCGGGTCATCGACGACTTCTGGCACAAGGAGATCGACGTCCTGGTGTGCACCACCATCGTGGAGACCGGCCTGGACGTCTCCAACGCCAACACCCTCATCGCTGACCGCGCCGACCGAATGGGCCTGTCCCAGCTGCACCAGCTGCGTGGCCGGGTGGGGCGCGGCCGGGAGCGCGCCTACGCCTACTTCCTCTATCCGGCCGACAAGCCGCTCACCCAGACGGCGCTGGAGCGGCTGCGCACCATCGCTACCAACACCGACCTGGGTGCCGGCATGCAGGTGGCCATGAAGGACTTGGAGATCCGTGGCGCCGGCAACCTGCTGGGCGGTGAGCAGTCCGGGCACATCGCCGGGGTGGGTTTCGACCTGTACGTGCGCATGGTCTCCGAGGCGGTGGCCGCCTACAAAAAGTCCCTCAAGGTGGGGGACACGGACGGCGTGGCCGGTGCCGAGGCGGAGGAGGATGCCGAGCTGCGCGTGGACCTGCCGGTGGACGCCACCATTCCCGAGGACTACGTCCCGCACGAGCGGCTGCGCCTGGAGGCTTACACCAAGTTCGCCGCCGCCCGCAGCGAGGCGGACGTGAGCGACGTGCTCGACGAGCTCACCGACCGCTACGGGCCCGTCCCCGAGTCGGTGCGCCGCCTGGCGGCCCTGGCCCGGCTGCGGGCGCTCGCCGCCGAGCTGGGCGTGCGCGAGATCGTGGCCCAGGGCAAGTCCATCCGCTTCGCCCCGGTGGATCTGCCCGAGTCGGCGCGCATGAAGGTGACCCGCCTGTACCCGGGCACCGTGCTCAAGCCCGCCACCCGCACCATCGTCGTGCCCGCGCCCGGAACCGCCCGCATGGGCGGTGGCGCCATTGAGGGGGAGGAGCTGCTGCGCTGGGCGGAGGTGCTGTTGCACGCCGTCGTCGCCGGGGAGAGCGAGTACGAGACCGAGGCCACCAAATACCGGCGACGCCGCTGAGACAGTTGGCTCGGTGCTCGTGCGAATGCGGGGGCCAGGGCCGGGGCGCGTGAGCGGCTGGTTCCAGGCATGCGCTCGTCATTTCGCTCGGTCTCGGTGCGTCATTTGTGCCGGTTTCGGCACGTTACAAGTGCCGGTTTCGGCATGTTATTAGTGCCGGTTTCGGCGAGAGGAGGTGGGGACTGGCGTAGGGTGGCGGATTGTGATGCGCCACCGCCTAGGCCAACCCCGTGAGGAGCAGACCGTGACCCGATCCACCACCCGCCCCATCCGGCGCCTGCTCGGAGCCGGCGCTGCCCTGCTGATCGTCGGCGGTGCTTTGGCCGGCTGCTCCGCCCACCCGGGGCAGGCCGCCTCGATGAGCTACGCCGGCCTGGACGGCAGTCAGAACACGGTGGTGGTCACCGAGCAGGAGGTCGAGGACGCCACCGCGGACCTCACCGAGTATGCGACCAAGCTCGGGGGGCAGGGACCGTCCTCCGCCGAGGTGCTCAACGGCCTGGTTGGTGGGCCCGTCCTGGAGGAACTCGCTACCGAGTACGGCATCACCGTCACGAGCGAGGACGCGCGGGCCACCTTGGAGGAACAGGCCGGGCCGGGTATCGATTACTCGCCCGCCGCCGTGGAGTTCTTCCGGTACACCCTGTTGTCCACACAGCTCAACGATCTGGCTGCACAAGACGATGAGGTGGTCGTCCAGTACCAGAATCTCCAGAGCACCATGAGCCTGGACATCTCCCCGCGTTACCAGGGCGGCGGTTCCTGGCTGCTGCAAGAGGACCCGGTGCTGCAGCTGGGCTGATATCGCAACCGAACGGCGCCGTAGCCGAGCCCGCCAGCGCGTGGCTGCGGCGCCGTCGTCATGCCCTCGTGGCGCCGTCGTCGTGCCGCCGCAGCGGCCCCGGGCGCCGGCATGATCTCGCCCGGCGTGAACAATTGCGGAAGTGACGGGACCAATGCACTCGTGGTGAGGGCCGCGGGCCGCTAGGCTGGGTCCGCATGTGCCTGTCCCAGGCAACACAACTTCAGCAAGGAGTATCAAGTGGCCCTCATCGAGAACGTTCACGCGCGCGAGATCCTCGACTCCCGCGGCAACCCGACCCTTGAGGTCGAGATCCTCCTGGAGGACGGTTCCTCCGCCCGCGCCGCTGTCCCCTCCGGCGCCTCCACCGGTGCCTTCGAGGCCGTGGAGCTCCGCGACGGCGACAAGGACCGTTACCTCGGCAAGGGCGTGGAGAAGGCCGTCGCCAACGTCAACGACACCATCGCCCCGGAGATCATCGGCTTCGACGCCGCCGACCAGCGCGGCCTCGACCACCTCATGCTGGAGCTCGACGGCACCCCCAACAAGGGCAAGCTGGGCGCCAACGCCATCCTCGGTGTCTCCCTCGCCGCTGCGGCCGCCTCCGCCGACTCCGCTGGCCTCGACCTGTACCAGTACATCGGCGGCCCGAACGCCCACGTCCTGCCCGTTCCCATGATGAACATCATGAACGGCGGCTCCCACGCCGACTCCAACGTGGACATCCAGGAGTTCATGATCGCCCCGATCGGCGCGAAGACCTTCCGTGAGGCCCTGCGCATGGGCGCCGAGGTCTACCACTCCCTCAAGGCCGTCGTGAAGGGCCGTGGCCTGTCCACCGGTCTGGGCGACGAGGGTGGCTTCGCCCCCAACCTCGACTCCAACCGCGAGGCGCTCGAGCTCATCGTCGAGGCCATTGAGAAGGCCGGCTACAAGCCCGGCGCCGACGTGGCCCTGGCCATGGACGTTGCCTCCTCCGAGTTCTTCGACTCCGAGACCAAGACCTACTCCTTCGAGGGCGAGGCCCGCGACAACGCCTACATGGTCGAGTACTACGAGAAGCTCATCAGCGACTTCCCGATCGTCTCCATCGAGGACCCGCTCTCCGAGGACGAGTGGGACGACTGGAAGGCCCTGACGGACAAGATCGGTGACCGCGTCCAGCTGGTCGGCGACGACTTCTTCGTCACCAACCCCGAGCGCCTGGCCAAGGGCATCGAGCTCGGCGCCGCCAACGCCCTCCTGGTCAAGGTCAACCAGATCGGTTCGCTGACCGAGACCCTCGAGGCCGTGGAGATGGCCCACCGCGCCGGCTACAAGACGATGACCTCCCACCGTTCCGGTGAGACCGAGGACGTCACCATCGCCGACCTGGCCGTGGCCACCAACTCCGGCCAGATCAAGACCGGTGCCCCGGCCCGCGGCGAGCGCATCAACAAGTACAACCAGCTGCTGCGCATCGAGGAGGCTCTGGGCGACGACGCCGTCTACGCCGGCACCAGCGCCTTCCCGCGCTTCAAGGCCTGAGCCGAAGCGGTCGCGGAGGCTTGGGGCGGGCACGGCGCAAGGTGCTGTCTGAGCCGAAGCGATTGCCCCTCTGGTTTCGTCCCGGGGCTCGCACCAGTGGTGTGCGGGCCCCGGGACGTGCCATATGGACATGCAGCCAGAGCCCCGGCATGGAGACCGGAGAACAGCGAGGCGGCCGGTTCCGGGGGCCGGGGACGCTCACACCCGTGTTTGTCCCAAGCTCGTGAGCGACGCACCGGGGCCGGGCGCTCGCCACGGGCATCTCGGTGAGGCAGGATCGAGGCCATGACGCCGCGCCGACCCGCACC
>NZ_JAWDJJ010000356.1:0-27724 GCF_032465695.1 Actinomyces sp. MRS3W | reverse complement strand
ACCGCCGACGGTCAGCGGCACGAACACCTGCTCGGCAGCGGCCGACACCACGTCCAGCATGGTGGAACGCCCCTCGGCGGAGGCGGAAACGTCGAGGAAGGTGATCTCGTCCGCGCCCTGGGCGTCGTAGCGGGCGGCCAGCTCGACCGGGTCGCCGGCGTCGCGCAGGCCGGCGAAGTTGACGCCCTTGACCACGCGCCCGTCCTTGACGTCCAAGCACGGAATGACGCGCACGGCAACACTCATGACTGCTCCTTACGGGTGGAGGCGGCGGGCTTTGCGCCCGTAGCTGGGCTGGGGGTCACGCGGACGATGCCGGAGTCGTCCGTGTCCTCCTGGGAAGGTGTGGAGGTATCGGTGAGTTCATCGGCGGCGGTGACTGCGAGAATGTCAATGACCACAGCCATCGCGTCCTCTCCAGTGGCCTGGTCCGCGGGCAGCGCCAGGACGATCCGACTGCCCACGGTCGCGTCGACCAGCCGCTGGGCGATGCCAGACAGGGTGTTGGACATGTTGATGGTGCCGGGAACAACAGTGTCGCCGTAGCTGGAGGCACGCTCGCTGCCGTCGGACCAGTTGACCGAGGCATAGCGGGCGATGATGACGTCACCGGAGTCGATCTGACGTCCGGTGCCGGTCACCAGCACGGAGGCGGCGACCCGAGTGGGGGCCTCCAGCCCCGCGACGGACAGGCTGACCGTACCGTCGTCGGCAGCAGCGACGGTGGGCATACCGTCGGCGGCCGTCTGCTCCTCCCCCGAAGCGGTGGTGGGAAGCACGTCGACGACGGTGATCTCGGTGGTGACGGTGCCGTCGTCGGCGGAGACCGGGGCGCGCAGCACCAGGCGGGAGCCCTCGCTTGCACCGGTGACCGTATCGGCGAGGACCTCCCCGAGGCCGGCGGCGTCGACGGTGCCGCGGTACAGGCGCACGCCGCTGGAGGTGCCGGTGGTGTTCGCCCCGCTGGTTCCCGAGAAGGTGGACACCGACAGTAGGACGGCGTCGCCGGTGACCAGAGTGCGGCCCTGCCCGGTGATGAGTGTGTCGGTGGTGACGCCGGTGGCGGGGGCGAGCGGGGAGATGAGGGAGACGACGGGGACGGAGCCGACGCGTCCGGCCACTTCCAGCACCTCGTCGATGGGAGCGTCGGCCGCGAGTGCTGCGGGGGCGGAGGCGGCGGTGGTGACGCCGCCGTGGCTGAACCGGGAGACGACGACGGGCACGAGCACGATGGCGGCGATGACGACCGCGGCCAGGGCCACGGCGATGCGCCCGCGGGGGCGGGGGCGCCCCAGGGCAGCGCCGATGGCGCGTTGCGCACCGGTGATAGCCGGCGGCTCGCTGACGTCGCTGCGGGTGTGCTCATGCTCCCGTTCCAGCTCGCGCAGCTGGCGGCGGGTCAACGGTTTGCCATCCTGCCCGGCCGGGGGCAGGGGCGTGGTCTCGTCGGCGTGAGGAGTCATGGGCTGCCTACGAGTATGCCAGAGCGCCGGGAGTCGGGCTCCTCCATGGCGGCCAGGAGGGCGTCGACCCGGGCGTCGACCGCGGCGAAGGGGTCACGCAGGGCGACGGGGCGGGTGTGGCCGTCGTCGAGTTTGAGGTTGACCCAGTCGACCGACAGGTCACGGCGCAGGTCCTCCGAGCGCGCAATGACGGCGCCGCGCAGGTGGGCGCGGGTGGTGGCCGGGGGTGTGTCGACGGCGGTGCGGCAGACGTCCTCGGCGACGATTCGGGTCAGCAGCCCGGCCTCCTCCAGCCGGGAGCGCAGTCCGGCGGCGGTGACGTCGTGGTAGGCGAGCGCCAGGCGCGCCACCCGCGGATCGTCCAGGCCGGCGTCGGAGCGTTGGGTATAGCGGCGCAGGAGCTGATATTTCGCAGCCCAGTCCAGGTCGGTGGCCACCAGGTCGGGGTTGCCGGTGCGTACTGCTCGCAGGCCGCGCTCCCACAGGTCCAGGACCCGCTGGTGGGATTCGGTCAGGTCGAGTTCCGCCTGGGCGTGCGCGGTGACCCGGGCGAGGTGCTCGGCCTGCAGGTCGAGTGGGGTGATTGTGCCCCCGTCCGCCAGCTCCAGGGGCACGGTGCCGGTCAGGTCGTGGCAGGTGTCGCGGATGGCCCGCATGGGGTTGGCCAGGCGCAGGTCGCTCAGGTCGCCGCCGGCCTCCAGGTAGTCCAGCAGGAGGTCCATGGCGCCGACCTTGAGCAGGGTGGAGCCCTGGGCGATATTGGAGTCGCCGACGATCACGTGCATGCGCCGGTACTTTTCGGCGTCGGCGTGCGGCTCATCGCGGGTGTTGATGAGAGGGCGGGAGCGCGTGGTGGCCGACGAGACGGCGTCCTCCATCTGGTCGGCGCGTTGGGAGAAGACGTAGCGAGCGGGCCCGCCCGCCGGGTCGGTGAGGATGTGGCCGGCGCCGACGAGGATCTGGCGGGTGACCAGGTGCGGTACCAGGGTGCGGGCGTCATTCCAGAAGTCGCCGCGGCGACGCACGAGGTAGTTCTCGTGGCAGCCGAAGCCGGCGCCCTCGGCGTCGAGGTTGTTCTTGAGCAGGTGGATACGGCCGGGCACGTCCTGCTCGGCCAGTCGGCTGTTGGCCTGCTGGGCCAGCTCGGCCATGATGAGCTCCCCGGCCCGGTCCTGGGCGAGCAGGTCGGTGAGGCGATCGCATTCGGCGGTGGCGAACTCCGGATGGGAGCCGACGTCGAGGTAGAGACGGGCGCCGCCGCGGGTGAAGATGTTGGAGGAGCGGCCGCGGGCGATCAGGGGGGCGAACAGCTCCCGGGCGGCGTGGTCGGCGTCCAGGGGCGGGGCGGAGCCGGTGGTGGAGGCGCAGGTGATGCCGTACTCGGTTTCCACGCCGATGATCCGGCGGGCGGGGGCGCGCCCAGTGGCGCAGCCGCCGGCGGCCGCGGCGTCCGGCACCTCACTCGCCGCCCTTCTGGACGAATCCCTGCACGAAGGTGGCCGCGTTGGTTTCCAGGACCTCATCGATCTCGTCGAGGATGTCGTCCACGCCGGCCACCTGTGCCTGCCCGGACGACGTCGGCGCGGGGCCGGTGGAGGCGTCGGGATCGCCGGTGGGCTGGATCTGCTCGTTGAGGCTCATGAAGGTGGTGTGCTTTCTGACTCGGTGAAGGGGGATTTTAAGGCGTTACTGCGTGGCTGCGTTACTGCGCGGCATCCGGGGTGACGGCGGCGCGCACGGTATCCAGGATACGGGCAGATTCGGCGTCGCTGACGGCCACGGCGTCGGGCAGCGGCAGGCGCAGCAGCTCGGCATGTCCGGGCACGTCGAGGACGAGGCTGGTCCAGGAGGCGGCAATGACGGCGGCGTGGTTGGCGATGGCCGTACCCCGGACGGCGGCGCGGGTGCCCGCCGGGGGGCGGTCGGCGGCGGCCTCGATGTCAGCGTCCGTGGTCAGGCGCCTGACCCGGCCGGCGGCCGCCAGCTTGTCGGCCAGGCCACGCCCGGCACGCAGGTCGGCCCACTGGATGTCGGCGGCGGCCAGGCGCGGGTCGTCCCAGCCAGTGCCGCGGCGCGCGCGCAGGCCCTCGCACAGCTGGAGCTTGGCCACCCATTCGACCAGCGCGGCGGCGCGCGCGGTGGCGTCGGCCTGGGCGGGGGTGCCCTGGGAGGCGGCGTAGGCGTCGAGTGCGTCCAGGGTCTCCTCCCACAGGGCCAGGACCCGAGCGGTCTCGGCGCCGAGGTGCTCGGCGTCGGTCCCGCCCAAGTCCTCGCCCAGGGCGGCGGCGATCGCCTCCAGGTGGGCGCGCTGGATGGCCACGGCGGTCAGGGGGCCGCGCTCGGTGGCCAGCGTGTAGGTGAGCGTCGGGTCATGGGACATGGCCCAGTGCTCCTCGACCGGGTCGGCGGTGATCCGCAGGTCGGCCAGCGCCCCCAGGCCCTCGCCGCGGTCGTGGGCACGTTCCAGGTACCACAGGAGCAGGTCGGTGGTAGCGACCTTGAGGTAAATGGGAACGTCGAAGCGGTTGGCGTCGCCGTTGATAACGTGCAGGCGGCGGAAGCGGGCGGCGTCGGCGTGCGGCTCGTCACGGGTGTTGACGATGGGCCGGTTGAAGGTGGTCTGCAGGGCGATGTCGGTGCCCACGTAGTCGGCGCGCTGACTAAGCTGAAAGCCGGGCCTCTCACTGCGCTGCCCGATGCCGACCCGCCCGGCCCCGGCGAAGACGGGGCGCGTGACGAGGAAGGGGATGAGGGCGGCGGCGAGGGTGTCGAAGGGCAGGTCGCGACGCACCAGGTAGTTCTCGTGGGAGCCGTAGGCGGCGCCCTTGCCGTCGACGTTGTTCTTGTACAGGACGATCTCCCCGTCCTCCGCACCGGCATCGGCGGCGTCCTGGGCGAGTGCCGCCATGGCGCGGCGGGCGACGACCTCGCCGGCGCGGTCCCAGACCAGGGCGTCGTAGGGCGTGAGCACCTCCGGGGAGGAGTACTCGGGGTGGGCGTGGTCCACGTAGAGGCGGGCGCCATTGGTCAGCACCGCGGTGCTCGGCTGCGGTAGGGCGGCCGCGGCGGCGCTGGGGCGCGGGCGCGAGCCCCACGGCGGGACGCCGGTGGAGTCGGTGAGCCCCGGATCGTTCCCGGCAGGCGCGGGCCGGTCCGGGTCGTCGGTGAGCTGGCTGGGGTGGGCGGCGGCGCGCTCCAGGCGGCCGCCACGCAGGTCCGCGAGCGGGTCCTCCCCCTCATAGTCCCAGCGGACGGCCTCCTGGGTTCCAGCACCGGGACGGCCGATGGCGCCGTAGGCCGCGACGATCCGGCTGGCCATGGCGATGGAGTTGGCGTAAGGGTTGCCGGGCTGCAGCACCCCGAATTCGGTCTCCAGGCCGACGGGGCGCTGAACTGGCCCGACGCTGGTGGCGGACGGGGGCGTGCTCATGGGGTCTCCTGCTGCGGTGAGGCGGTGGGGGCCGCGGTGGTGAGGCGGCGGACGAAGCTGATGGGCTCGCCGCGGTGGCCGACGATGCGGCTGGCGGCCTCCGGCCCCGTCAGGGAGGTGATCTCCTCATTCTGCCGGCTTTCGACGGCGACAGCGTCGCACAGACGACGGGTTGACAGCCCGCCGCGCCCGCCCGCCAGCTCGTCCTTGATCGCGGTAGTCTTGGCGCGGGAGACAATGGCGGCGAGCATGGCGCCGGAGACGACATCGCACAGGTACAGGGTTTCGCGCTCCCCGGAGGCGTAGGTGACCTCGAGGACGGCATGGTCGGGGGTGCGGGCGTAGAGGGCGGCGACGGCGGCGCGCCGCATGGCCTCTGCGGCCGCCTCGCGGTCCCCTCCGGCTGCCGCCAGCTCCTCGGGATCCAGGGGCAGGTCGGCTCGCAGGTGCTTGGCGAGGATTTCCGCCGCGCCGGCGGCGTCGGGACGGTCGATGCGGATCTTGAGGTCGAAGCGTCCGGGCCGCAGGATGGCGGGGTCGATCATGTCCTCGCGGTTGGAGGCGCCGATGACCACGACATTGTGCAGGGACTCCACGCCGTCGATCTCGGACAGGACCTGCGGGACGATCATGTTCTCCACGTCGGAGGACACGCCGGTGCCGCGGGTGCGCAGCAGGGCTTCCATCTCGTCGAAGAAGATGACCACGGGGCGGTCCTCGGCGGCGACCTTGCGGGCCTGGTCGAAGATGGCACGGATCTGGCGCTCGGTCTCGCCCACGAATTTGCTCAGCAGCTCCGGGCCCTTGATGTTGAGGAAGGCCGCCCCGCGCGTCCCGGCGCCGGCGGAGTCCGCCAGTGAGGTGGCCACTGCCTTGGCGATAAGGGTCTTGCCGCAGCCGGGCGGCCCGTACAGGAGCATGCCCTTGGGTGCGCTCAGCCCGTAGGCGCGGTACAGCTCCGGGTGGGTGAAGGGCAGTTCGAGCGCGTCCCGGATCTGCTGGATCTGCGGGCCCAGGCCGCCGATGTCCGCCCAGGACACGTCCGGGGTTTCAGCGACGACGAGTTGCTGGATACTGGTGCGCTGGATGCGGGCGGTGACGACGTCGGCGCGCAGGTCGGCGGCGAGGGCGTCGCCGGGACGCAGTGAGTCGGGGTCGAGGTGGTCGGCCAGGCGCACCACCCGGGTGGCGCCGCCCCCGGTGGTGACCAGGGCGCGGTCGTCGAGAACCTCGTCGAGGGTGACCGCCTCCCCGGTGTCGGGGACGGGCAGGGCGTCGACGACGAGCATCTGATCGTTGACGGCCACGCGCTGGCCCACGGCCAGCGCGGCGGCATCCAGCTCGGGGTGCAGTCCCAGGCGCAGGTGGCGCCCACCCAGGCTGACGTCTGCCTCGCCGGGGCCGGGCAGGCCGGTGAGCAGGCCGAGGGTGACCGGCGGGCGGGTGACGGCGTCGAGCTGGGTGCCGAGCTCAGCGATGCGCTCGCGGGCGGCGTTGAGGGCCGTCACGAGGCGCTCGTTCTTGGCTGACAGGCTGATGGCCTCGGCGCGCGCCTCGCGCAGCTGGTGGCTGGTGAAGTCGCGCGCCGGCATGCCCAGCGGTTGCGGTTCACTCATGGGGCGGCTCCTCCTGCTTGGCGTCCCCCGGCAGGACGGGGGTGGCGTCGTCGGGCTGCTTGGCCCGGCAGTCGCGCAGCACGCGGCGGACCTTGCGGTCGGTGCTGGTGCGTTCGGCGACATCCTCGGGCAGCCAGTATCCGGCGTCGTCGTAGGCGCCGCGCGCTGGGGGGCGTTTGCGGGTCAGCGGCGCGGATCCGGCGGCCAGGCGACGGGCGGTGAGCAGGAAGCCGGTGTGGGCGACCATGCGGTGGTCGGGCCGCACGGACAGGCCATCGACGTTCCAGGTGCGCACCATCGACTCCCAGGACTCGGGCTCGGTGAACAGCCCGCTGTGGCGCAGTGCCTCCACGGTGCGGGACAGCTGCGTGACCGTGGCGACGTAGGCGAGAAAAACCCCGCCGGGCACCAGCACGCGGGCGGCGGCGGAGACGTTCTCCCAGGGAGCGAGCATGTCCAGCACCACACGGTCCACGCTCGCGTCGGCGACGTGTGCGGCGACGACGTCGGCGAAGTCGCCGGTGCGCAGCTCCCAGGCGGGGTGGTGGCGGCCGAACCAGGAGTCAACGTTGGAGGCGGCGATCGCGGCGAAGTCCGCGCGCCGTTCAATCGACAGCAGGTGCCCGCTCTCGCCGATCGCGGACAGCAGGCTCATGGTCAGGGCCCCGGAGCCGACGCCGGCCTCCAGGACCCGCGCCCCGGGGAAGATGTCCGCGTAGGCGACGATCTGGCCGGAGTCCTTGGCGTAGACCACCTGGGCGCCGCGCGGCATGGACAACACGTAGTCGGCCAGCAGCGGGCGCAGCAGTAGCAGTTCATGCCCGGATTCGGTGGTGAGCACGGTCCCCTCGTCCCGGCCCACCACGTCGCGGTGGTAGAAGCTGCCGCGCTGGGACTGGAAGTAGCCGCCGGGGTCGAGGACGAAGGTGTGTTTGCGGCCCTTGGAGTCGGTGACCTGGACGCGTTCGCCGTAGCGGAAGGGACCGCGGCGTCCGGCCTGCCCCAGCACCTGTTGGGTGGCCACGCGCGGCTGCACGGCGGGAGTGGTCTGCTCGCTCATCGCGCCCGAGTCTAGTGAGCCCCGGTGGGAACGGCGCCGGTGACCCGCCCGTTCTCAACTAGCACCAGCCAGCGGGAGACACTGCGGGCACGGGCCAGCGCGTCGGCGGCACTCTGGCCGGCCAGCTCGGTGGTGACCGCCGCCGCGGGCAGCACCGTGCACACCTGGCCTGCGGTGATGCCTCCCGTATCGGGCAGCCCGGAGCGTTCCAACTCGGTCAGGGCCGCGGCGTCGATGGTGCCCAGCAGGCGCGGCCCGTCGGTGACCAGGACCAGCCCGGCGGTGTCCTCAAGCCGGCCGCGCACACTCGCCAGCGGCGTGGATGCGGGCACGACGGTGGTCGGCCGGGCCAGGGTGCGCAGGTCAAGTCGGGCGGCGGCGCGGCTGCTGCGGCCCAGGCCGAGGACCCGCCAGGAGGTGGTGGCAATCGGCAGGGCGACCATGACGGCGAGGATGAGGCTGAAGGAGTTGGGCCTGCCGCCGGCCAGCAGCGGCGCCAGCAT
The DNA here is from genome assembly GCF_032465695.1 of Actinomyces sp. MRS3W. Taxonomy (NCBI): domain Bacteria; kingdom Bacillati; phylum Actinomycetota; class Actinomycetes; order Actinomycetales; family Actinomycetaceae; genus Actinomyces; species Actinomyces sp. MRS3W. Next base: position 19,652 of record NZ_JAWDJJ010000356.1, on the reverse strand, counting down.
CCACCGCCAGGCGATGCCGGCGACAACAACCAGTCCCCCGACGGCGGCCACCTGCTGGCCCAGGCGGCGCTTCCCGGTCACCTGCTCCACCAGCGCGCTCAAGGCGTGTCCGCCGTCGAGCGGTAGGCCGGGCAGGGCGTTGAAGATGGCCAGCGCCAGGTTGACCCAGGTCAGCGCCCATGCCGCCACGAAGATGGGGGCGGAGTCGATCCGGTCCAGCAGCGCGTGCCCGAGCGCCCACAGTGCCAGGTTCGCGGCCGGACCGGCCAGCGAGGTGATGACGTCCTTCCACGGCCGCCACCGGCTCGAGGGGCCGAAGCTGGTGCGTCCGCCCCACAGGTACAGCTCGTAGCGCACCGGTTTACGCCCCAGTACCGTGCCTGCGGCACCGTGGGCGAGTTCATGGCACAGGACGCTGACGGCCACGCCGAGGACCGTGAGCACCACCGTGCCGAGTACGGTGGCGATCCCGTAGCCGTCGAGCGTCGAGGACACCAGCGGGTACCAGCTGCCGGCGATGAGCAGCCCGAGCAGCAGCGAGGTGGGGGCGACGACGACGGGCGCACCGCCGAGTGTGAACAGCGTCCAGGGGCCCGAACGGCGCGGGGCGGCAGATGCGGTCATGCACCGACCCTATCGACCGGGCAGCATGCGAGAGCGCCGGCGGTTATTCCTCGGGACTCGCCGAGGCGGATGGCTCTGCTTCCGGCGAGTCCAGGGAATCGACGTTGTCGGCGGTGATCCACACGGCTTCGGTGAAGTTGACCGCCTCCACCTCCTCTCCCTTGATGAGCTTGTCCATGGTTTGCACCGCGAGGCGGCCGATGCCGGCGGTGTCCTGGGAGACGGTGCCGGCCATGCCGCCATTGCGGATGGAGGCGACGCCGTCGTCGGTGGCATCAACCCCGGACACGTGCACCTCCTCCGCTCTGCCGGCATTCGTCAGCGCTTTGAGCGCGCCCAGCGCCATCGAGTCGTTCTGTGCCACGATCGCGTCGATATGGGTGCCGGTGGACAGCCAGTTCTCGGTGACGGTGAGCGCCTCGGCCGTATCCCAGTTGGCGGTCTGCTCCAACACGACGCTCACCCCCGGATGCTGGGCCAGTACCGCGTCGTATCCGGCCTTGCGCTGCAGCTGCCCGTCCGAGCCCATGGGGCCGTACAGGATGGCGACCGTGCCATCTTCCCCGATCGCCTCAATCACCTTCTCCATCTGCAGTGTGCCGGCGGCCGTGTCGTCGCCGCCGATGTAGGAGGCGGCTCGATCCTGCTGCTCGGCCTGCTGCACCATGGTCGCGATCGGGATCTCCGCCTCGTTGGCAGCCTTGAGGCCCGGTGCGATGCCCTCCTTGGAGACGGGCTCGACGAGAATGCCGTCATAGCCTTGCGCAACCGCCGACTCGATCTGGCTGATCTGGGTGGCGGCGTCGCTGTTCCCATCGAAGACCGTCACCTGGACGCCGAGTTCCTTCCCCTCGGCGACGGCGGCGCCCGCCACCGTCGTTGTGAAGGAGTTGGTCATATGGCTCATGACCAGCGCGATCCGGGTCGTGCCCGCAGGCACTCGCGGCGCGCAGGCGGAGACCATGGCGGCGGCGAGAATGAGCGCGCCCAGGGTGGTTAACACACGTTTCATGATTCGTTCTCCCTGTCCGCCCAGGTCATTTCCGCTGCCGTGCCTTGACGTCCAGGAGCACGGCCAGGACGATGATGGCGCCCTTGACGACCCGCTGGAAGTTGGCGTCGATACCCAGAATGTCGAGCCCGTTGGCAATGACGGCGATCATGAGCGCACCGATGAGGACACCAGAGGCGCGCCCGCGTCCGCCCGACATGGACACCCCGCCGATGACCACTGCGGCGATCGCGTCCAACTCGTAGGACTCGCCGGCGGTGGGGGCGCCGCTGATCGTGCGCGACGCCAGCAGCACCCCGCAGAAGCCCGCCAGCAGGCCGGCAATCACGAACACCGACACCTTAGACCGCTTGACGTTGACGCCGGAGACCTCGGCGGCGACCGGGTTGCCGCCGACGGCGTACACCCGGCGCCCGTACACGGTGCGGCGCAGCACGAAGGCGCAGATCACCACAATGACCACCAGGTAGATCGCCATCACCGGAAAGCGTCCGATCTTGGCGCTGGCAATGTTCTCGAAGGTTTCGGAGACGTTGAAGATCGGGGCACCACCGGAAATGATGAGCGCCAGCCCTCTCACCGCGGTCATGGTTCCCAGGGTCACGATGAAGGAGGGAATCGCGCCGTAGGCGACACCCAGGCCGTTGACGAGTCCCACCAGCGCACCGACGAGCAAGGCGGCCATGATCGGCACGATGACCGGGTACTGACCGGGATGGGCCAGCATGGCCGCCACCACTCCGGCAAGGCCGATGGTCGAGCCCACCGACAGGTCGATTTCCCCGGAGATGATGACGAACATCATGCCCATGGCGAGGATGCCGTTGATGGTGGTTTGGACCAGGATCAGCAGCACGTTGTTAACGCTGAGGAAGTGGTGCTCCGGCGACACCAGCCACAGCACGAATACGAGCGCCAGGAAGACGATGAGGATCCCCGCGTCACGGACCGAGGCCCCGAATACTCTTTGGGTTGCTGCCTTCATGATTCACCCTTCGAATCGTGAGGCGAGTTCCATGACCGCCTCCTGAGAGAATTCCGATCGTTGCAATGTTCCGGTGCATCTGCCCTCCGCCAGGACCAGGATGCGATCGCTGAGCCCGATCAGCTCCCCCATCTCCGAGGAGATGAGAATGACCGCCTTGCCCTGCTCAACCAGACCCCCGATGAGTTCATAGATGTCGCGTTTGGCGCCGACGTCGATCCCGCGCGTCGGTTCGTCGAGGATGACCACGTCCGGCTGCGTGAGCATCCACTTGGCGAGCACGACCTTCTGCTGATTACCGCCGGATAGCTCGGCGACCCCCTGGCTCAGCGAGGCCGCCTTGACCCGGAGTGAGTCGACATAGCGCCCCGCGGCCCGCTTCTCCTTGCGCGGCGATATGAGGCCGCGGGCGAACAGCTTGCCCAGGGATGGCAGGGTCACGTTCTCCAGGATCGTGCCGACGAGGTTGAGTCCGGTGCGCTTGCGGTCCTCGGTGATCAGGGCAATTCCTTGTCTCATGGCGTCGCGGGGGCGCCGCAGCTGGACCGTTTTGCCGTTGCGCAGCACGGTGCCGTGGCCCCGGGGGCCGAATCCGAAAAGCGATTCCACCAATTCGGAGCGTCCCGCCCCCACCAAGCCGCCGATGCCGAGGATTTCTCCATGGCGGAGGGTGAAGCTGACGTCCTGGACGCGTTGGGGCACGTTCCAATCGCGAATCTCGAGCGCGGGCTCCCCCAGCGGCACCTCCCGCTTGGGGAAGACGTCGTCGATGCTCCGCCCGACCATGGCCTTGATGAGCGCGGGTTCGTCAAACTCCGCGGCCGGCCCAGTGGTCACGTGCTGGCCGTCTCGCAGCACCGTGATGCGGTCGGCGATGCGGAAGATCTCCTCCATCTTGTGGGAGATGTAGATGACGCCGACGCCGTCGGCCGTCATCCGTCGGATTTGGCCGAACAGGTGCTCGGCGTCGTCGTCGGTGATGGCGGAGGTCGGCTCGTCCATAATGACCACCCGGGCGTTGACCGAGAGGGCCTTGGCGATCTCCACCTGCTGACACTGGGCGATCGACAGATCGCGCATATATGCGTCGGCGGGCACGCTGACATCCATGGCCTCCAGCAGTTCGGCCGCGTCCCGTTTCATCCGGGCGTGGTCGGCAAGCCTCAGCCGGGTGCGCGGCTCGCGGCCCAGATAGATGTTCTCGTACACGCGCATGTCGAGGACCGGATTGAGCTCCTGGTGGATCATGGCAATGCCGTGATCCATCGCCTGGCGGGGCGTATTGATCGACACCGGCTTCCCATCGATGCGCACCTGGCCGCCGTCGGAGCGGAGGATCCCGATGAGGATTCGCATGAGCGTGGATTTCCCGGCCCCGTTCTCCCCCATGAGGGCGTGAACCTCGCCACGGCGTACGTCCATCGAGACCGCGTGAAGCACCTTGATCCCGGAGAAGGACTTGTCGATTGCGCGCGCTTCCAGCACCACCTCGTCCATAGCCGCTCCTTTGCGTAGATGGATCTGTGATCTGAAGCATAGGCCGCCTAAAATTGTCCTGTCAATGCTTGTTTTGTCCGCGCCCCTGGCCGTCATCCACAGCGCCCCGCACGCGCAGGGCCGGGCACATGCCTGTGGAGTCCTCACCGAAGGTGTCATGCCAGCGCGGTAGGTTCACCCCGTGAGTGAGCACCCCACCGACTCCGCCGCACCGACCTCCACCGACCCGCGCCCCACGGGCCCCGGTGGGGGTCGACGCCGCGGCTCCGGACGTACGGCGCTGTCGCCCTCGCGCGCCAAGGACTTCATGCAGTGTCCGCTGCTGTTCCGGTTGCGGGTGGTCGACCGGATTCCCGAGCCGGGCTCGCTGGCCACCCACAAGGGCACGCTGGTTCACGCCGTCCTGGAACGGCTCTACGACCTGCCGGCTCACGAGCGCACCCGCGAGGCGGCACTGGCCATGCTGCCCGACCAGTGGGAGGCGCACCGGGAGAAGAACCCCGTGGTCATGGACCTGTTCGACGACCCCGCCCAGATCGACCCGTGGCTTGATGAAGCCCGGGAGCTGGTCACCGCCTACTTCCAGCTGGAGAATCCCACTCGGCTGGAGCCGGCCGAACGGGAGCTGTTCGTACAGACCCAGACCCGAGACGGGCTCCTGCTGCGCGGCTTCGTCGACCGTCTCGACGTCGCCCCGAACGGCGCCATGCGCGTCGTCGACTACAAGACTGGCCGCTCCCCCAGCCCGCGTTTCCAGGAAGACGCCCTGTTCCAGATGCGCTTCTACGGTCTGGTCCTGTGGCGCCTGCGCGGGCGCGCCCCGGCCCGGTTGCAGATCGTCTACCTCAAGGACGGGCGCACGCTCACCCACGATCCGGGCCTGGCCGAACTGGAGACCACCGAGACCAAGCTGGCGCGCATCTGGGACGAGGTGGAGGACTGCGCCACCCAAGGCGTGTTCGCCCCGCGGCGCTCGCGGCTGTGTGACTGGTGCGCCTACCACGCCCAGTGCCCACTGTTCGGCGGCACCACCCCCGAGCTGCCCGCCGACGGCGTGGAGCGACTGCTCACCGCCCGCCGCCCGCCCGCGGCCTGATCACGGGTCGACCCGGGCGTCTCACTCAGTGGTCTCGCTTTGGCGCAACGCCGAAAGTCGTGCTTAGCATTCTCGCCACGATCGCCGACCACAGTCGGTGACCGCCATCAAGATCCCTACCCTGTACGGAAGACGACACTCATGAGCTCCCAGATCGCGGCCCGCAACCTTCGCGCACAGCGCGGAGCGTGTTGCTGCATGCTCGACCTGGCCAGGGCTTAGTGAGACAGCAGCACCCCAGTACTACGTATTCCCTGCTTCTTCCCCCGGCCTGCCGGCGCAACGGCATGTACCGGTAGGCATCCCTGGTCAGGCCATTGCCCAACCCCACAGTCGCGGGTGGGCTACGCCTGTGGCCGACGGCGCACAGCGCCGAAGCAGTCGTCCCACCTGCGTCCTCGAGCACCGGACCGTCCTCACGGCGGTGCGGGCAATCAGACAAAGGACCTCCATTGATTTTCACCGGACTACTCGTCGGCGGCGTCCTCGGACTTGTGCTCCAACGCGGCCGCTTCTGCATCACCGGCGCCTTCCGAGACCTGTGGGTCTCCCGCTCCTGGCGGTGGATGACCGCGTTCCTGCTGGCCATCGCCGTACAAGCGGTTGGCGTCGCCCTGCTCACCGCCATCGGCATCATCACCCCCGAGGTGCCTGCCCTGTCGGTCGTAGCAACCGCGGCCGGCTCTCTGCTCTTCGGCATCGGCATTGTGCTGGCCGGAGGGTGCGCCACCGGAACCTATTACCGCGCTGGAGAGGGCCTGGTGGGGTCCTGGTTCGCACTCATTGCCTACGCCGGCACGGCGGCCGCCTCGAAGACCGGCATCCTCGCCCCGGTAACCACGTGGGTCAAGGGCCTGTGGCCTACGGGGCTGACGACGATCCCCGCCGCCTTCGGCCTGCCCGATTGGATCGGCGTGCTCGTGCTCGTCGCGGGAGTCGCCCTCCTCGTGCGGTGGCAACGTCGTCTTGCTGCGGACAGGCCCGTCCCCCTGCAACTGGATCCCCAGCGCACGGGTCTGAACCACCTGTTGTTCGAGCGCGCCTGGAGCCCGCTGACCACGGGCGTGCTTGTGGGGCTGGTGGCGATTATCGCCTGGCCGACGTCCTGGGCCAGCGGACGCCACGACGGTTTGGGGATCACGACGCCGTCGTCCAACCTCGTCGGTTGGTTGGTGACCGGGGATAACAGCCGACTCGACTGGGGCGTGCTGCTGGTGCTCGGCATTCTCATCGGCTCCCATCTCAGCGCGCGTGCCTCCGGCGAGTTCCGCGTCCGCGTCCCCTCCGCCACCGTCATTCGCCGCTCAATCGCCGGCGGGCTGCTCATGGGTGTGGGCGCGGCCTGGGCGGGCGGCTGCTCCATCGGCAATGCGCTCGTACAAACCTCCCTGCTGTCCTGGCAGGGCTGGACGGCACTCGTCTTCCAGATACTCGGTGTAGGCGCGGCCGCATACGTCACTCTCATCCGCCCGCGCAACCAGCGCCGTGCCGCCCGCGCACTCCTGCCAACCCATTCCGTCGCATAGAAGAAAGGAACCAGTCATGCGCACCGTGTTGGAAACCGAAGGTCTTGTCTGCCCGTTTCCCGTGATGGAGGCCGAGGAGGCAATGGCCGCTCTGGCCCCCGGCGACGAGCTCGTCATCGGCTTCGACTGCACTCAGGGCACCCAATCACTGCCCGCCTGGGCGGCGGACAACGGCTACACCGTCACGGAATTCACCAAGACCGGTGAGGCCTCCTGGAGCATCACCGTCCGCAAGTAGCCGACCCGTGCCCCGTCTCCCACCTGCCGATCGGGGTGGGAGACGGGGCGCGCCGTCGTCGTTATGCACGGTAGGACGCCGTCTTAGCCCTACGGTTGTCTCCATGGAACACAGGAGGCTCGGGCGCACCGGATTGCGCGTCTCAGCGATCGGGCTGGGCACCATGACCTGGGGCCGCGACACCGACGAGATCGAGGCCAAGGACCAGTTGGAGATTTTCCTCGACGCCGGCGGGACCCTGCTGGATACGGCCGCCTCCTACTGCGAGGGCGCCTCCGAAGAGGTGATCGGGCGGTTGCTCGCCGGGGTGGTCGACCGGCGCGACGTCGTGCTCACCTCCAAGGCGGGCGTGCGCACCTGGCGCACCGGTGAGCGCTCGACGGCGGCCGACGCCTCTCGCGGCACCCTGCTGGACACTCTCGACGACTCACTTAAGCGCCTGGGCACGGATCACCTGGATCTGTGGCTGGTGCAGGTTCCGGACGCGACCACCCCGCCGGAGGAGACGGCCGATGCTCTGCGCACCGCCGTCGCCACGGGCCGCACCCGCTATGTGGGAGTGTCGAACTATCCGGCTTGGGCGAGCGTGCACCTCGCCGCTCTGCTGCGGGAGCTCGGCGGGCCGGGCATGGCCGCGGCGGAAGTGGAGCACTCGCTGCTGTCGCGCGGCATTGAGCGCGAACTGCTGCCGGCCGCAGCCGGCATCGGCTTCGGCATCATCGGCTATGCGCCGCTGGGGCGCGGGGTACTGACCGGGAAGTACCGCGCCACCACTCCCCCGGATTCGCGCGCCGCCTCCCCGCATCTGCGCTCCTATGTGGCCCCCTACCTGGGCGAGCGGCACCATGGCGTTGTCGAGGCCGTCGCCACGGCTGCCGCCGGCCTGGACCGCAAACCTGTGGAGGTGGCCCTGGCGTGGGCCCGCGACGCCACCGGAATCGCCTCCACCATCGTCGGAGCGCGCACCCCCGGGCAGTTGCGCGGCGCCCTGGCCGCCGAGGAGTTGGTACTGCCGGTGCAGATCCGTCGTGCTCTCGACGAGGTGACGGCGCTGGACCTGGGCTACCCCGAGCGCTTTTGACGAATAGGTTAAAGCAACCTAACCTGCTTCTGGCTGCGGGCAGAGCTCCCGGTGGCTATCCACATTCATGCGATTGCGGGATTCATTGACGTTGATGGAGCAAGGAGAACCGCTCGTGCCGAAGCAGAACCGCCTCATGCCGCTGCTGCCCGCAGCGGCGAGCCTGTTGCTCATTCTCGGCGTGATGACGGTCTTCTCCGCCTGCGGTCCCAAGGCCGACGGCAGCTGGATGCACTGTCACGACTGCCAGAACGCGGTCGCCGCCAGCGCGGGCGGGATCCTTGTGTGCTTCAGCGCCGCCGCCTTCGTCAAGAACCGGCCCCTCCGGATCGCGCTGCAGGCGATCGCCACCGCGGGCAGCCTCGTGGTGTTCTTCATCCCGGGCGGCATCTGCCCCATGTGCATGCTGCGCACCATGCGCTGCTACACCGTTTTCCAGCCCTTCGTCAGAATCATGACCGTGCTCATCGCCGCCGGGGGCATCGGCGCGCTCGTCGGGTCGTGGCGGCAGCGCGAGCGGATTCCTGCCTAATCATGCGTTGTTGCCCGACGCCGGGATCATGACCACCACGACGACTCGCCGCATCAGGCTCATGGCCCTGGCCACCGCCCTGGTCGTATTCATCGCCGTCGTGTGGCTCGCCGTCGTCAACCATGAGCACCGGACGAGCTACCAGGAGGCCCAGCGCCTAGCCGCGGCCGGGCAGACCGCAGCGGCCTACGAGATTTTCCACGGGCTGGGCGACTACCGTGACGCCGCCGCGCAGGCGCAGGCGCTGCTCGACGCCGACCCCGCCTTGCCCTACCGCAGTGCCGACAAGGGCGAGATCATCACCTTCGGAGCCTACGAGCAGGACAATGACCGGGCCAATGGTGCGGAGCCAATCCAGTGGCTGGTGCTCGACCGAATCGACGACCAGCTGCTCCTCCTCAGCGTCAACTGCCTGGACAGCCGGCCCTACCACGCCACACCCTTCGCGGCGGTCACCTGGGAGACCAGCGACCTGCGGGCGTGGCTGAATGAAACCTTCCTCCAGGAGGCATTCACGCCCTCCCAGCAGAGTCTCATTGTCTCCACGCGCAACGAGAACGCGGACCAGTCCCCGGTGGGCACCGACGGCGGGGCGGAGACGACCGATCGTGTCTTCGCCCTGAGCCAGACCGATACCGTCATCTACATGCACGACGCCGCGGACCGGGATTACCTCGGCCGGGCCCCGGTCACCGACTACGCCGCCACCGGGCAGGTGCATGTGGACGACGACGGGATGGCGGACTGGTGGCTGCGCTCGCCGGGCACCTACGAGTACACCGCGCAGTACGTGGCCGCTAGCGGGGAGCCCTCGATCAGCGGCGCCTACGTGGACGCCGAGTACGGCGTGCGGCCCGCGGTGTGGCTGGACACGTCCGCCGGGGGTGCACAGTGAGGCGGGTAGCCCGGCAGTCGACCGCAGGTGGGAGCGCCCTGTCGCTGGGACGCATACCGCGCAAGAACCTCAGCGCGCATCCCATGCGCACCGCCATCGTCTTCATCCTCGTCCTGGCGCAGGCGGCCTGCGTCTTCACGGGCCTCATGCTCATCCAGAACCTGCGGCGCGAGCTGACGCTGGCCGAGCAGCGGCTCGGCGCCGACGTTCTGGTGTATCCGACGGCCGGCATCAACCAGCTTTACCAGGACCAGCTGCTCATGCAGGGCACGCCGGTGGAGTATTACCGGCCGCGGTCGACGCTGTCCCGCATGCAAACCAATGACGACATCGAGTCCGTCACCTATCAGCTCTACCTGGCGGACACGACGCCGGACGGGGAGCGGCTCTGGATCGTCGGCTTTGACCCGGCCACGGATTTCGTCATCTCCCCCTGGCTGGCCGAGGGCTCCGACTACGTGCTCGGCGATGGCGTCGTCGCCGTCGGCAGCAGGGTGGAGGTATCCGCCGCGGATACGGTGGAACTGTTCGGGCGGGAGCGCCGCGTGTCCGCCCACCTGCTGGGTACCGGCTCCGAAATGGACCATGCCGTCTTCGTCACGCTGAGCACCCTGGACGAGCTCATCGACGACTCCGTGGCGGCGGGCATCGACACCTACGCGTCCGTCGAAGCGGGGCGCGACTACTCCGTGGCCCTGCTGCGTCTCAAGGACAAGGACGACGTGGAGTCGGTGACCGCCTGGATCAACATCTACGTGCGCAGGGTGACCGCCGTGGGCAGTGATGCGGCCCTGACGACCACCGCCACCGATATCCGCACTCACCTGTGGCTGCTCATCGCGATCGCGGGCGGCACCTGGCTCATTCTGCTCGCGGCGCTGGCCATTGCCCAGTCCCTGCTCATGCATGAGCGCAGGCAGGAGTTCCGGGTGTGGTTGACGGTCGGCGCCTCACGCCGAACGATCAACCGCGTCATGGCGCACGAGGCGGCCCTGGTCCACGCTGCGGGTGGGCTGGCCGGAGTGGTGCTCGCGACGCTGGTCCTGGGGTGCGTCGGCGACGGGACCGGCGTGGGCGCCCTGGCGACGCCGGCGCGCCTGCTTCCCGCGGCGGCGGTCACCCTGCTGGTGTCGCTGGTGGTGGGCTGGGCGAGCACATGGCTCGCGGTCAAAGGAGAAACATGCTCTCGTTGAGGCGACTACCGTGGCTCAATCTGCGCGGCTATCCCGCACGGACAACCGCGCTGCTGGCCTTGTCCGCGCTCATGGCGATGGCCGTCTTCGGCGGCACCCTCATCATCCAGGGGGTGCGCCAGGGCTTGGAGGCGACTGAATCCCGGCTCGGCGCCGACATCCTCGTCACGCCGGCGGACTCCGCCACCGAGTTCGATGCCCAAAGCATCCTCATCCAGGCCGAACCGGGCTACTTCTACATGCCGGCAAGCACATTGGAGGAGGTGGCCACCATTCCCGGGGTGGAGGCGGCCTCCCCACAGCTGTTCCTGGCGTCCGCCAGATCGAGCTGCTGCTCGGGCAGGTATCAGATCATCGCCTTCGATCCGGACAGTGACTTCATCATTCAACCCTGGATCGCCGACACACTGTCCGACACCGATATCGGACAGCTGGACATCGTCGTCGGCAGCAATATCGCCATTGACACCGGTGAGAGCTTCCGCCTGTTCGGCAATGACTGCCGCGTGGTCGGGCAGTTCTCCCCCACCGGATCGTCGCTCGACAATGCGATCTACACCAACTTCGACACCGCGAAGATCCTCATCGACTCCTCCATCTCGAAGGGCTTGAACAAGTACGGCGACGTCGACACCGACAACGTCATCTCCTCCGTCGCGGTCAGAGTCGAGCCGGGCTACGACATTGAGCAGGTCGCCACCGCCATTATGGCCGGGGTGGGCGGCGTCAGCGTGGCCACCTCCACGAATATGATCGCGGGCATTGCCGACAGTCTCGGCGCCATCTCGCGCACGGTCGCGGTTGCCAGCGGCATTGTCTGGGTGATTGGCCTGACGATGATCGTCCTGGTCTTCGGCATGACGGTGAACGAGCGCAAGCGGGAGTTCGCCACCCTAGTGGCGCTCGGGGCGAGCCGCCGCACCATCTCACGGATGGTGCGGCATGAGGCCATCGCCGTCAGCCTCATGGGTGGCGTCGCGGGCGTCCTCATCGCGGGCGTGGGGCTGGGCTCGTTCACGGGCGCGATCGGACAGGCACTCGGGGTTGGTCTGGTGCTGCCGCCCGTCGGCACGCTGGCGGCGCTGGCGGTCATGGCGTTGGCGTCGGCGCTCATTGCTGCCGCGCTCGCCTCGGCAGTCGCGGTCCGAATCGTCAACCGCTTGGATGCCGGCCACCTGCTCAAGGAGGGGCAGTGACATGACAGACACGACTGACGTGAAGCTTGAGGCCAGGGACCTGACCAAGAACTTTCCCCGCGGAAAGCGGCGCGGCCAGATCTTCACCGCGGTGCGGCCGCTCGACTTCTCCCTCGCATCCGGGTCTCTCGCCGTCATTGCCGGACGCTCCGGAAGCGGTAAGAGCACGCTGCTCAACATGCTGGCGGGCATGTTGACCCCCACTTCCGGCAGCGTCCACGTCGCCGGAGCGGAGCTGTACTCGCTCAGCGAGGCGGCCCGTTCCCGGCTGCGCAACGAGAAAATCGGGCTTGTGCCCCAGGGGCATGCCGCGCTGCGCAGCCTGACGGTGCTGGAGAACGTCCTGCTCCCCTCCATCCTGTACAGCCATGAGCCCCCGCCCCAGCAGCGGGCGCTGGAGCTACTGGAGTTGGTGGACATCGCCTCGCTGCAGGACGCCAAGCCGAGTGAGCTCTCCGGCGGCGAGCTGCGCCGCCTGGCCATTGCCCGCGCCCTGCTGCTGCATCCGCAGGTTGTGCTCGCGGACGAGCCCACGGCGGGCCTCGACGCCGACAACACCATCAAGGTGTTGGAACTGCTGCGCGGGGCGGCCGATGCGGGAGCAGCCGTCCTCGTGGTGACCCACGAGGACGAGGCGACTCAGTTCGCGGACCGGACGTTCAGCATGGACGCCGGGACGCTGACTGCCCAGACTCCTCCGGCCAACGCGGGTCAGTCCGCGTAGTCGTCCTCGTCGACTTCCCGGTCGTCGTAGTCGTCGTAGTCGTCCTCATCGACGTCATCCTCGTCGTCGATGTCTTCGTCGTCCTCGTCGTCGTAGTCGTCCTCGGAATCGTCGTCCTCGTCGGAGTCGAAGGTGTCGAAGGGCAACTCGATGCCGTAGGCGGTGAACAGGGCGTCGTCGTAGGTGAAGAAGGCGTCCTGGAGGGTGTTCTCCGCCGCAACGACGGCTGGAGAGTTCTCATCACCCGTCGCGGCGGCGTCAAGGTGCGCCTCGAAGGCGGCGATGAGTCGGTTGAGCGCTGACCGCGGGTCGTTCGTCATGTGGCACAGGATACCGGCTTCACGCCATCGCGTGCTCATCCGGGGCCAAGCCGCGACGTTCGAGGAGCGAATCAATCTGCGGGTCGCGGCCGCGGTAGGCGCGGAAGGAGACGAGCGGGTCGCGGGAGTCTCCGCGGGAGAGGAACTCACGGCGGAAGCGCTCCCCCGCGGTGCGGTTCAGCCCCAGATCGCCGTCCTGGCCGCCCTGACCGTCGGTGCGGAACCAGGAAACGGTGTCGGCGTCCATCACCTCGCTCCAGATGTAGGCGTAGTAGGCGGCCGCGTAGCCGCCACCGAAAATGTGCGCGAAGTAGGTGGTGCGGTAGCGCGGTGGGACGAGGGCGTCGTCAATGCCGGCATTAGTCAGGGCGGCGTGCTCGAATGCTTCGACCTGTTCTGCGTCGTCGGGGACGTCCTCGGGACGCAGGGTGTGCCAGGCCTGGTCGAGCAGGGCCGCACCGAGGTACTCGGTGGTGGCGTAGCCCTGCCCGAAAGCGCCCTGGCCGCGCAGCCGCTGCGCGAGTTGCTCCGGCAGCGGCTCACCGGTGTCGACGTGGCGGGCGTAGGAGGCGATGACCTGCGGGTGCAGGGCCCACTGCTCATTGACCTGGGAGGGGAATTCGACGACGTCGCGGGGCACGTTGGTTCCGGAGGCGCTGGGCCAACGGGTGTCGGCGAACAGACCGTGCAGGGCGTGGCCGAACTCGTGGAAGGCGGTGATGACGTTGTCCCAGGTCAGCAGCGTGGGGCCGGACTCCGGCTTGGTGAGGTTGAGGCAGTTGATGACGACGGGCCTGCGGCCGGTCAGGTGGCTCTGCTCGACGAGGGAGTCCATCCAGGCGCCGCCGTGCTTGCCGGTGCGCGCGTAGTAGTCGCCGACGAACAGTCCCAGCAGTGGCGCGTCGGTGCCCTCACCGTCGCGGACTTCCCACACCCGTATGTCCGGGGCGTACATGTGGGCGGCCAGGTCGGGGCGCTCGTGGAAGGTGATGCCGTACAGGCGGCCCGCGGCGTAGAAAACACCCCGTTCGACGACGTTGCTGAGCTCCAGGTAGGGGGCGAGGGTGGCGTCGTCGATGCCGAAGCGCTGTTTGCGCTCGGCCTCCTCGTAGCGGGGCCGGTCGGCCGGGCCGAACTGCTCGTCGGCGCCGGTGGCGGGGTCGGCCGCCATGCGCGCGGCGTAGAGCGCGGCGTCGCGGTGGGCGTTGGCCATGGCAGGCGGCACCAGCCGGGTCAGCAGGTCGGTCACGGCGTCGGTGGTGCGGGCGGCCGACTCGGCGGCGACAAGCGCCGCATGGTGGGGGAAGCCGAGGAGCCGGGCCCGTTCGGCCCGCAGGGACGCCTCCTCAAGGACCAGGGCGCGGGTGTCGTGCTCGCCGGCCAGGCCGCGCTGCATGGCTTTACCCAGCAGGGCGACGCGGGCGCTGTGCGGCTCGGTGGCGGCCAGGGCCGGGGTGGCGGTGAAGTTGGCGACGCCGGCGGACTGCATGGCCTTGGTGGCGAGGGTGGCGAACCGGGTGGACAGGGCAGTCAGACGTGAGTTGATAGCCCGCAGGCGCTGCGCCGCGGCGCCGGTCAGGGCGATGCCGTCGCGTTCGAAGGCCTCGACGGCCAGGCGGATGTAGCGGGCGGTTTCCTCATCGATGACCTGTCCGTCCGCATCGAGCGGGGGCCGGCCAGGGTCCGCCGCGGCGGCGCGCACGAGGTCGTCGAGTGCCTTGAAACGGCGGTAGATGCGCATATCGAGGTTGTAGGCATCGGTGTGCGCGGCCAGCTCGGGGGCAAGGGCCTCCTCGAGCTCGTCCAGCTCGGGGCTGTCGGTCGCCGAGGTCAGGGCGTACAGCACGGTCAGCGCGCGGGAGAGCAGTTCGCCGCTGCGTTCGACGGCGGCGACGGTGTTCTCCACGGTCGGCGCGGCGGGGTTGGTGGCAATCGCCTCCCACTCAGCACGCTCGGCCGCCATGCCTGCCCGGATGGCGGGTTCGATGTCCTCGTGCTTCACCGCGGCGAAGTCGGGCAGTTCCAGGTCGAGCTCCCAGCGGCGGGCGAAGGGGTTGGTCTCGGGAAGTGCGTCCACCGCTGCGGGAGTCGTCTCGGTCATGTACTCATCCTGCCACGGGTGAGAACTCACCCGAGATGAGGGAGATGATGAATGCGCGGGTCGGAGTATCCATCGCCTCGATGTAGTCAGTGCCGGAGGCAAGCTCGATCCACCAGCCGTTGATGGCAAGCAGGCCGACCTTCTGCTCGAGGGTGAGGGTCTCGGCGTCGCCGATCCACTCGCGCTGGAAGTCGGTCCAGGCCCGGCGCAAAGCGTCTGCCTCCGGGCGCCCGGAGATGAGGAAGGCGAATTCCCCCCGGAGGAGGGAACCGTCCAGCACGGAGATGGCCAGGGCGCTGATTCGCTGGTTGCGGGTGGCCTGTTCCCAGGGCTGTCCCAGCGCCTGAAGCGCCTCGCTTTGCCAGCGGGTGAGCAGATCCTGGGCGATCCCCTCGAACAGGGCCTCACGGGTGCGGAAGTGGTAGACGATGCCCCCGCGGGTCAGCCCCACGTGCTCGGCCAGGGAGTCGAAGGTGAGAGCCTCAATCCCCTCACGCTCAATGATCTCCAGGGCACCGGCGACGATGCGCTCTCGCTTCGAGCTTCTCATGCGCCCATCATGCCGTCTGCTGCAGGTTTTCTCGGCCGTCGGGCACATGCCTCCACGACATGATCGCTGCCACAGCCATGATGACAGCCGCAGCAAGGGACGTCACCTGCATGGCGGAGATGAAGGAGTGCTGCGCCTGGGCGAAGAGGGCGGCCTGCGCGGCGTCGGTCATGTCGACGACCCCGTGGAGAGTGGCCAGGGACTGTTTGGCCGCTTCCGTGACACTGTCGGGCAGGCCGGAGACGGCGTCGAGTGCGGAGGCGATGCGTCCGCGGTAGCCGGCATCCTGCAACGAACCGAGGATCGCGATACCCAGAGCGGCTCCGAGCTCAATGCCGGTTTCGGAGATCGCGGAGGCGGCGCCGGCCCGGTCGGCCGGCACAGCGCTGAGAATCGCATTGGAAGCAATGGCGTCAGCGAGTCCGGAGCCGAGGCCAATGAGGACCAGCGCGAGAGCCAGCCACATGTACATCGGAGAGGACTCGGCGGCGGCCAGCAGCGTGAAGCCACCCGCGATGAGCAGCAGGCCGACAGCGAGGGCATGGCCTTGCCCGAGGCGGCGGAAGACCCAGCCGACGACGGCGACGACGGCAATTGCCGCAAGCGCGTTGGGCAGCTCGGCGACAGCGGCCTTCATTGTCGAGTAGCCCCGCACGAGCTGAAGGTACTGACTGTAGAAGTACAGCAGCCCGGTCACCGCGAAGATGGCGAGCACGGTCGCAACGACGGACCAGGTGAAAGCCGGGTTGCGGAAGAGCCGAATGTCGAGCAGCGGGGCATCCAGGCGGCGCTGCCGACGGATGAAGACCCCGCCGACCACGAGGCCAAGGGCGAGCACGCCGAGGACGAGGGGCGTGACATTGCCGTGGGCGATGGCCTTGATCCCATAGACAATCGGGACGATGGCACCGATGGACAGCGCAGAGGAGAGCAGGTCGATGGGGGCGCCGTCGACGCTGCGTGATTCCGGCAGGAGGACGGCACCGAAGCCGAGAACAACGAGCATGACGGGGATATTGATGAGGAAGACGCTGCCCCACCAGAAGTGCTCGAGGAGCGCGCCACCGACCAGGGGACCAATCGCCATGCCTCCCGCCGTGCCTGCGGACCATATTGCGACGGCGCGGGCCCGCACGGAGGCCTCGGGGAAGATCGTGCGGATGAGGGAGAGGGTGGAGGGCATGATCGTCGAGCCGGCTGCACCGAGCAGGGCGCGGGCAGCGATGAGCATGCCGGCGCTCGTCGAGAACGCAGCGAGGGCGCTGGCAGCACCGAAGAAGGCCGCACCGATGAGCAGGACGCGCTTGCGTCCGTAGCGATCGGCGACGTTGCCCATGGTGACGAGCAGGCCGGCGATGACGAAGGAGTAGATGTCGCCGATCCACAGCAGCTGGCCCGCGGTGGGCGTCAGCTCCTCCGACAGCGAGGGGATGGCGAGGGAGAGGACGGTGGAATCAATGGCCAGGAGCGTGACCGCAGTGGTGAGCACTGCAAGGGCCCCCCAGTCTCGCGGGCGCGGAACTTGAGGATGCACCCCGGCGAATGAAGAAGTAGCGGCTGCTGTCATGGCGCAAACTGTACTATACGTACAGTATAGTTTCGGGAATCGCCGCCATGAAGCGGGTCACGCCACTCGGCGGGCGAGTCAGGCGAGGCCGCCGCGCCCCAGCACGCCTTCAACGTCAGGCGGGAAGAAACCCGGCCCCTTGAGGACCTTGCCGTCCTCGCGGTAGATGGGCTTGCCGTCAGCTCCGAGCTTGGACAGATTCGAGCGCTGCACCTCCGCCAGGACGGCGGCCAGGTCGATGCCGGTTTCCAGAGCCATGCCGTAGATGACGTAGACCAGGTCGGCCAGGGCGTCGGCCGCCTCGACGGTGTCGCGCGTACCGTCGTCGGCGGCAACCGCACGCCGGTAGGCGGCCTCAATCTCGCTGCGGGCGGAGCGCCCGTAGACGGCACCGGTCAGCTCGGCGAACTCCTCGGCGATGAGGCTCATGCGCATGTGCAGGCTCTCGCGGTCCAGGCTGGGCCCGTCGGTCTGGATCGGCAGACCGTAGGTGGAGTGGAAGCGGCGCACCAGGGCCTCGGGGTCATCCCCCTCGCGTTCACCGACGCCGTCATGGGCGACGAGCGGCGTGGCGGTGCCGTGCGTATGCGAGGAGCCGGCCGCCTGCCCATCGACCGTCACCGGGCCATCCCAGGGCGCCGCGGGGCGCCGCGGGTCTCCCGGTAGCAGCGTGCCGATCCAGCCATCTTGGAGGACGCCGTCATTGGCAAGGAAGGAGCGCACCCGCCCTTCCCGGCGGAAGCCCAGCCCCCAGGCCACGCGCCAGGACGCCCAGTTGGGCACGCCGTCGTGAATGTCGCAGCGCCAGCGCAGAGCGACGGCGTGCAACGGCCCGTCGGGGTCAAAGGCCATCTCGATCACCGCGCGGGCCGCCCGGGAAATGGTGCCCCGGCCCCGGGCGTCGGGGGCCAGCCAGTAGCCGATCTCCCAGGTGCCGTCCGCATGCCCGGATACGCCCATCATGCCGACGAGAAGAGTCGTGTCATCGGGCAGAACCTCGCGTACCGCCCAGTTCAGTTCCTTGCCCACTTTCCAACCGTCGGGCACGGCACCGCACACGAAGCGCTCGGCGTCGGCACGGCTGTAACCGCGAGGGACGGTGGTCCACTCCTGGATTTCCGGGTCCTGGCAGATTTCGTAGATCCGGTCGATGTCCGCCTCGGTGGGGACGGACAGCAGGAGCGTGGGCAGGTCGTTGCCGTCATGGGAGGAGGCGGGCACACGAATCTCGAAGGGCTGCATGGCACGAGCCTACCGGCGCCGGCGCCGCCTCACTGCCCGGTGGCGTTGGGACGCGGCCCCTTACTGAGCACCGGCCAGCTCAGCAGCAGGATGATGCCACCGAGCAGGCCGTAGACCAGGGCCACCCAGGTGCCGTGGGCGTCGGCGAACCAGCCGACGATGGGCGGGGAGATGAGCATGATGACGCGAGCAAGCCAGGACACAATGGTCAGCCCCATGCCGGGGCGCAGCCCGGGGATGTCGTCGGCGGCGGCGTAGGCCACCGGCACGGCCACGGCGCAGCCGGCCCCGGAGATGACCATGCCGATCAAGGTGCCCGGTACCGAACCAGCCACCAGCGCCGTACCCATACCGAGCGCAACGAGCACGCCTCCGCCGGCGATGACCTTGCGGGCGCCGAGCCGGTCGATGATGGCGTCGCCCAGCAGCCGGCCGACAATCATCGTGACTTGGAGCGACACCAGTCCCATACCCGCCAAGGAGGTGGCCGCCCCCTGCTCGGTCAGCAGCAGGGAGGACCAGTTGCCGGTCACGTCTTCCGGGAACATGGCGGCGGCGCACATGAGTCCGAGCACGACGATGAGGACGACGGTGACCACCTTCGACGCCCGGGCCACCGGTTGGGTTGCGGCGGCGTCGGGGTCGACGTCGACCGGGGCGGTGATGGTGCCCGCCGCCGCGGCCGCGTCCTCGATGGCCTCGGCCATGCGGCGGTCGTCGGCATCGGGGCCCTTAATGGTCCAGGGCACGGCCGCCCCGGAGACCAGGGTCAGCAGGGCGAGCACCCCGAGCATGTGGAGTTCCACCGGAACCCCGGCGCCGGCCATGGCCTGTCCCATGGTGGCGCCGAGCACCGCACCCAGGGACCAGGCGGCGTGGAAGCTGGTGATGATGCTGCCGCCCCAGCGGCGCTCCACGCGCAGACCATGGGCGTTTTGCGCGACGTCAATGATTGCGTCCATGCCGCCGACCCAGGCCAGGCAGAGCGCGAAGACGATCCAGGAGTCGGCCATACCGGCCCCGAGCAGCCCCAGCCCCAGGATGATCATCCCGATCGAGGCGACGCGCGCGGAGGTGAAGCGGGCGATGAACCACGAGGCCGCCAGACCGGCCACGAGGGCGCCGATGGAGTTGAACATGACGGCCTGCCCGAAGGCCGCTTTGGTGATCCCCAGGTGCTCCAGAATCTCCGGGTAGCGCGGCACCAGATTGGAAAAGCCCAGCCCGTTGGCGAGGAAGGTGAGGTAAACGGCGATGCGGGCCTTGATGAGGG
>NZ_JAWDJJ010000355.1:0-16396 GCF_032465695.1 Actinomyces sp. MRS3W | reverse complement strand
CCACCGGCGGCACGCCCGACTCCGCGGCCGACCCCGAGGCGTCCTGCGCCGGCAAGTCGGCCCGAGAAGCCGAGCCACTGGTCCCACCCGGGCGCCGGACCGCACTTCCCGGGCGCTTCCTGGCGAGAATCCGCCGCAGGGCACGCTGGTTGGCCATCCCGCCCATGCCCACGTAGAAGAAGCCGCCGACGCGGTCGAGGGGCTGGAGCAGGATGAAGGAAATGAACACCAGGCCGAGGGCGCCGTCGAGCCCGATCGCCCCGCCCGCCAGGCGGGCAAGGGCCAGCGCGGCGGAGGCGGTGACCAGGAAGAGGGAGAACAAGCCGTCGGTGACCAGGATGACCAGCTGGTTACCGGCCAGGAGTCGCATGACGGCGCGCCGGTTGGCCTCCCCGAAGGCGGCCAGGTCGGCGGCGCGGCGGGCGACAGCACGGGCGAGCACCAGGGTGGTCAGGCCCTGGATGGCGTCGAGGTACTCGGCGGCCAGCCGCATGCGCTGGGCGCGCGAGCCGGAGGAGGATCGGCGCAGGCGCCGGTGCAGGAAGACAATGCAGGCGGGCACCGCCACGAAGGCGATGGCGAGTACGAGCGCAGACAGCGGGTCAATTACGACACCGGCCACCACCAGCACAAGCAGCGGGGAGAGCACGGCGGCGATGGTGGGCACGAGGAAGGTCTGGCGGTAGGCAGCAACCCGCTCGGCCCCGTCGGTGAGCAGGGTGACGGTGGCGCCGGAGCGTGCGGAGGCCTGTGCCGGGCCGAGGTCGAACAGGTGGGCGAGTACCTGCCGACGCATCGCCCCCTCCTGGGTGGCGGCGCTGGCCTGAGCCGTGAAATGGACGGCGGCGGCGCACAGCGCCCCGATGAGCGCGGCCACGACGGCGACGGCCAAGTGATGCGGCCACGCGGGCGTCGCCGCCGCGGCAGTCGCCCCTGCTGGGCCGTCGACCGCAATGCTCACTTCCGCCATAGAGGCGAGCGCCCGTGCGATGGCGATGAGCGCCCAGGCCTCGGCCACGGCGCCTACGGCAGTGAGTACAGCGGCCGCCACATTGGCCAAGACGCCGGCACGGGTGCCCAGGGGGACCCATGGCGAGGGGGCGGCTGGCGCGGGTGTGGCAGCGACAGCGCCGGGCACCCCAGGGCCGATTCTCCTGGGTTCCGCACGGACTACTGGCGTGCCTGCGGAAGCATGGCCTGCCTGTGAGCCTCCGGGACTGCCGGGGGTGGGGCGCGTCGTCATGCACTTATGATGACCTAATCTCACTTGCGCGCAGGCACGTACGTACTCACCCCCTCGGCGCGCCGCCAGGAGACTGCGAATCTCGGCCCCCACACGGCCGCCCTCAACATCCTGACGAGTGAACCGCACCACCATTGATCGCCGCGGGCACGGGTAGCCGTAGTAGTGCGCCGCGTGCTGACAGGTGATGACCCCGCCATGGATCCGAGCAAGCACCAGTCCCGGCTCGACGCCTGGCAGACTCACCACTCCCCGCGGATGGGCAATGAGCTCACCCGCGGTGACGAGCCGCTCGGCCTGGCGATACTCCGTTCGGTCCAAGTCGAGGTCCCGCAGGCGCACCGCGCCGTGACAACCGCGTACCCGTGTCAGGATGTCATCTTCGCGCCGCCTCATGCTTCGATACTTCCCGCACGTGGAGGAGCGCGCCAGTGACGGTGGCGAGGGCTGTGGACATCCCCCGCATGAACCGTGCCTGTGGACGACGGCGCCTTGATCGCAACGGCCGCCCCGCCATGCGCACGGCGAGTACCACGGTGCGGGCCGTTAGCATGACACCATGACCACACCCACATATCTCCTCGTCGATGGGGAGAATATCGACGCCACTCTCGGCATGAGCGTGCTCGGACGCCGCCCCGAGCCCGACGAACGCCCGCGGTGGGACCGCGTCCTCGCCTTCTGCGATGAGGTCGCCGACGCAAACTCCGATGACGGTGAGACCCGCGCCCTGTTTTTCCTCAACGCCACGAGCGGCCATATGCCCATGGGCTTCGTCCAGGCGCTGCTCGCCATGGATTATCGCCCCATCCCCCTGGCCGGATCCGGCAGCCAGGAGGAGAAGGTCGTCGACATCGGTATCCAGCGCACGCTGGAAGCACTCGCCGAACGCGTCGAGGGCGGCGAGGCGGTGCATGTCCTGCTCGGCTCGCATGACGGCGACTACGTCCCACAGGTCGAGCGGCTTCTCGATGCGGGAGCCGCAGTTGACGTGCTGTGCTTCCGGGAGTTCCTCAACACGCAGCTGGCGTCACTGGAGACGCGCGGGCTGACTATCCATGATCTGGAAACCGACGTCGACGCCTTCACCATCGCGCTACCGCGGGTCCGCATCATCCCGCTGGCCGAGTTCGACCCGCTCAAGTTCATCTGAGTGCGCCGGGCCGGGGCGGGCGCGCCGGCGAGGGGCGGCGCCCTTCGTCCACCCGCTCCGGCCGCGAGCCGACTCAGACGGCCCCGCCTCCGCCGCATATACATTCCACACTCCCATCTCACATCCAGGCGACTCCCAGAAACGCCGGGCACAGTGGCGGCATGAACCGCACTCACGATTCTCAGCAGTCATCCCACGAGGCGCGGCTTCTCGTCGTCGACGACGAGCCGAATATCCGCGATCTGCTCGCCTCGTCGCTGCGCTTCGCCGGCTTCGAGGTGCTGACCGCGGCTGATGGGAACGGGGCTCTGCGCAGCGCCGAGGAGGAGGCCCCCGACCTCATTGTGCTGGATGTCATGCTCCCCGACATGGATGGGTTCACCGTTGCCCGCCGCCTGCGTGAGCGCGACGTCACCATCCCGATTCTCTTCCTCACCGCCCGCGACGACATGGCGGACAAGGTGCAGGGCCTGACCGTTGGCGGCGATGACTACGTGACCAAGCCCTTCGGACTGGAGGAGGTCGTCGCCCGTATCCGTGCCATCCTGCGCCGTACCCGCGCCTTGGAGGGCGAAGACGACGGCATGGTGCACGTGGCCGACTTGATCCTGGACGAGGACGCCCACGAGGTCCACCGCGCCGGCGTCGAGGTGGACCTGTCCCCCACCGAGTTCAAGCTTTTGCGCTACCTCATGCTCAACGCCGGTCGAGTCGTGTCCAAGTCCCAGATCCTCGACCACGTGTGGGAGTACGACTGGAACGGCGACGCCGCCATCGTCGAGTCTTATATCTCCTACCTGCGCCGCAAGGTGGACCAGATCAACGGCGCTGATGGCCAGCCGGTCGCCCCACTCATCCAAACCCGCCGCGGCGTCGGTTATATGCTGCGCGAACCCAAGGCCGGATGAGCGTGCGCGCCACCGTGAGGGACACGGTGCGCCGCCCACCCGAGGGACGCCAGTATCGGCCGATCAAACGCGGACGCTGGCATCTGCTCACCCAAATCAAACGGGTGTGGCGCGCGCAGCCGTTGCGCAGCCGCCTCGCCCTCATCACCACCGGGCTGCTCACACTGGGGCTGCTGGCCTCCTCGGTTGCCGTGACCTCCCTCCTCGACGCTCACCTGGTCGGGCAGGTGGACGACCAGTTGCGCGCCACCGCACAGGCCATCGGCACACAGGGGCTGACCGCCCTCAGCTCCAACCGCTCCAGTAGTTCGAGCAGCAACTCCTCCATGCCGTCGACCTATTACGTCGAAGCCCAGTACGCCGATGGCGGGGGCGGCCAGATGATCTCTTCCGACACCGCCGCCAAGTACGGGGTTCCCGTTATTGAGACCCTGTCTGTGGACGCTGTCGTCGCCCAGGCCGCCGACCCGGTGCTGTTCACGGTCGACTCCAACCAACTGCACCACCAGTGGCGCGTCATCGTGCTGCCCATTGACGACCGCACCAGCGGCGAGCACATCGGGGTGGTCGCCATCGCGCTGCCGCTGACCGACGTCATGGAGACCGTCGAGCAGACCCGGCTGGTCGTTGCACTCACCGACGTGTCCGTCATTCTGCTCGGCGCCATGGCCGCCGCCTACCTGGTGCGGCGCTCCTTCCGCACTCTGCGGCAGATCGAGGGCGTGGCCGGGCAGATCGCCAGTGGTGACTTGTCCGCTCGTGTGCCCGTCACCGAACCGCCGACGACGGAGGTCGGCTCGCTGCAGCGGGCGCTGAACACCATGCTGCAGCAGAACGAGCAAGCCTTCGACGTGCAGGTGGTGGCCCAGGAGCGCATGACCCGCTTCGTCTCCGACGCCTCGCATGAGCTGCGCACCCCTTTGGCCGCGATCCGTGGCTACGGCGAGCTGTTCCGCATGGGCGGGGTGCCCCCCGAACGCACCGCCGAGGTCATGGGCCGCATCGAGTCCGAAGCCTCCCGCATGGGACGGCTCGTGGACGACCTGCTGCAACTGGCACGTATGGACGAGGGCCGGGAGATGACGATGGCGCCGGTGGACCTCACCCAGATCGCCGCCGGGGCGCTGACCGACATGACGGTGCTGGCCCCCGACCGCGACTGCGCGCTCGTCCCGCTCGACGACGCCGACGGTGAGGCGCCGCCCACCATGGTGCTGGGCGACCGGGACCGGCTGTCCCAAGTGCTGACGAATCTGCTCGGCAACGTGACCCGGCACACACCCGACGGCTCCCCCGTGGAAATTGCCGTCGGCACTGTGGCGGGCCCGCAGCAGGAGCGACCGACCGCCGTCGTCGAGGTGCGCGATCACGGGCCGGGCGTGGCCGAGGCCGACGCCGAGAAGGTCTTCCAGCGCTTCTACCGGGCCGACACCTCCCGCAACCGGGAGACCGGCGGCTCCGGACTGGGGCTGTCGATCGTGTCGGCCATCATCGCCCGCCACGGCGGCACCGTGCGCATGGACCAGACGCCGGGTGGCGGCGCCACCGTGCATATTGAGCTGCCCGCACTCGTGCAGGACTCGGCCAACAACGCGCCGTGACGCCGGCGGCGCGCCGGTCGCTCCTGCTCGGACGCGGGCCCCGAGCGCCCCGGTCCCCGCGGCCGAGAAAGGTGGTGGGCAGAACACCCCACGGGGGTTCATCTTCTCAGCCGGCAGTCCTACGATGGCTGCGTTTCATCTCATCTCGGAGGCTTTCTCATGAGCCACATGGACGTGATCGACGCTCCTCAGTGGTTGCTCCCCGCGTTCGTCCGCTGTGCGAAGGCGGTCGGAGCCACTGCGCCGGTCGATCAGATCCGCTCCACCGGAGAGGAGCTCGTCTCCCTGTGGACGAGCCCGGATCGCCACTTCCACAATCTCAAGCACGTCATCAACATGCTCGCGCGCGTTGATGAGCTGGCCGACGAGTCCCACAACCCCGACGTCATGCGGCTGGCGGCCTGGTACCACGGCTGTGTGTTCTCCACGGCCAGCGAGTCGACCTACCGGCGCAACGGCGGCGAGGACGAGGTCGCCTCCGCCGCCTATGCCGCCAAGAGCCTGCAGGCGCTGGGCGTACCGGATCAGACGGTTGATCGCGTGTGTGCGCTCATCCTCAACCTCAAGCGCCACAACCTCACCACGAAGGATATTGACGCCCAGGCGCTCAGCGACGCCGATCTGGGGGCCCTCGCGGTCGAGCCGCAGCAGTACAAGAGCTACCGGATGGCGGTGCGCGAGGAATACGCCCACATTCCCATGGAGGACTACCTGCGGGCGCGCCTGGCCATCATCACCCGGCTGCTGGACCGCGAATCGCTGTTCTCCTCTCCGCTGGGGGCTCGTTGGGAGCAGCCGGCGCGGCAGAACCTGGAGGCGGAGAAGCGGCACCTGGAGACCAAGCTGGCGCAGCTTGCAGCAAGCCCGGAGCGGTGCGATCAGCCCGGTGCCTGCACGCCCGGCCAGCCCCGGGACGCCGCCTCGCCACAGCCCGCTGTGGCGGGCGCTGCGGATGAGCCCGCGAGCGCCCCGGCCGTGTCCCAACCAGCCGCGCCGGAGCCGTCCCCGCACCCTGGACCAGGTGACGCCGAGCGCTCCGACTCCGCCCAATTGGGGGGTCTGGAGGCCGCGGCCGACGCCGACGACGTTCCTCACGCCGCTCCGCCCGCAGTACACGCCTCGCCCACCTCCGCGCCGACACCGCCGGAGGCCGTGTCGCGCCGTCACCCTAAGCCGACCGCTGAGGCCGACGAGGTGCACACCACGTCAATGGAGTCCTGCGCCGACGACCTCGACCAATTGCTGTCCAAGCCGCGCCCAGGCGAGGAGGGCACCGCGGACCGGGCCAGCCTGGCTCAGGCGGAGCGCGCCAAGCTCGCCGAAAAGCTACGCGCCAAGTGTGAGGAGGCCAAGGCACTGCGCGAGGCCCGCACCGGCGAACTGCCCGCCATCACCGAGCCGATTGCTGGCTCCGACGCCGACTAAGGGAGCCAACTGTCCGGATTCGTCATTAACGCCGATCCGGCATGTCCCAGCCGGGCATGTATCCGCGTCATTCCAAGGCTCTGTGAGGAGCAGACGAGCGGTAACGAGCCGTTTGCGCCGATCTGCGACGCTCCGCCCTGAAGGCCGCCGTCGTCCACAGGCACGGTTCGTGCAGGGTGAATCCACAGGGCTCGACGGCGGCGGGTGCGGGCGGGTGTGGCCCATCCCTACGGTGGGATCGACGCCGCGGCCGCGGCGCCCACTCCGCGCGACGGGGCCGCTCAGCCTCGCCGCAGCACTCACCGAAAGGCCCTCGCCATGCCCGTCTTCGCCGTCGACACCCAGGCCGTCTCCGACACGGCCGTTCGCGCCCGCACCCGCATCTCCACTATCCAGACGGAGGTGGATGGGATGAAGGGCGATATCGCGCTGCTCCAGTCCTCCTGGACGGGCGGTGCCTCCGACTCCATGGCCGCCTGCGCCGCCGACTGGCACGTCACCGCCCTGCAGGTGCAGGCGAGTCTGGACGCCATCAGTCAGGCCCTGGACCAGTCGGCCGTCTCCTACGACGACGCCGAGACCGCCAACTCCGGCCGTTTCACCTACCAGACCCCGCCCGCCTGAGCAACGACGGCGGGCCGCCCTCCCGCTTGCGCAGTGGGACGGCCCGCCGTCGTCATGGTGGAGTCGGCGGCCCGCCGGGCGGCCGCACGGGGCGCGCGCCTACCGGCGAACCGAGCCGACCAAACCGGCCGGATGGCCGATCAGTACATGCCACCCATCTCGTCACCGGCGCCCGCGCCGGCAGCCGGGGCCGGGGGCTCCGGCTTGTCGGCCACGACGGCCTCGGTGGTGAGGAACAGACCGGCGATGGACGCGGCGTTCTGCAGCGCGGAGCGGGTCACCTTGACCGGGTCGGCGATGCCGGCGGCCAGCAGGTTGGTGTACTCGCCGGTGGCGGCGTTGAGGCCCTCACCGGTGGGCAGGTTGCGGACACGCTCGGCCACGACGCCGCCCTCGAGGCCGGCGTTGATGGCGATCTGCTTGAGCGGGGCCTCCAGGGCGACGCGCACAATCGCGGCACCGGTGGCCTCGTCGTCGGACAGGTCGAGGGCGTCCAGGGCTGTGGCGGCCTGCAGCAGGGAGACGCCACCACCGGCGACGATGCCCTCCTCGACGGCGGCCTTGGCGTTGCGGACGGCGTCCTCAATGCGGTGCTTGCGCTCCTTGAGCTCCACCTCGGTGGCGGCACCGGACTTGAGGACGGCGACGCCGCCGGCCAGCTTGGCCAGGCGCTCGGAGAGCTTCTCGCGGTCGTACTCGGAGTCGGAGTTCTCGATCTCGGCGCGGATCTGGGAGACGCGAGCGTCGATGGCGGCCTTGTCGCCGGCGCCGTCGACGATGGTGGTCTCGTCCTTGGTGACGACGACCTTGCGGGCCTGGCCCAGGTCCTCCAGGGTGGCGTTCTCCAGCTTGAGGCCAACGGTCTCGGAGATGACGGTGCCACCGGTGAGGATGGCCATGTCCTGCAGCATCGCCTTGCGACGGTCACCGAAGCCGGGGGCCTTGACGGCGACGGACTTGAAGGTGCCACGGATGCGGTTGACCACGAGGGTGGCCAGGGCCTCGGCCTCGACGTCCTCAGCCACAATCGCCAGCGGCTTGCCGGACTGCATGACCTTCTCCAGCAGCGGCAGCAGGTCCTTGACGTTGGAGATCTTGGACTCGACCAGCAGGACGTAGGCGTCCTCCAGGACGGCCTCCTGGCGGTCGGCGTCGGTGACGAAGTAGGGGGAGATGTAGCCCTTGTCGAAGCGCATACCCTCGGTGACCTCGAGCTCGAGGCCGAAGGTGTTGGACTCCTCAACGGTGATGACGCCGTCGTGGCCGACCTTCTCCAGAGCCTCGGCGATCATGGCGCCGATCTGCTCGTCAGCGGCGGAGATAGACGCGGTGGCCGCGATCTCGTCCTGGGTCTCAACCTCCTTGGCGTCGGCCAGCAGGCGCTCGACGATGGCCGCGACGGCCTTGTCGATGCCGCGGCGCACGGCGATGGGGTTGGCGCCGGCGGCCACGTTGCGCAGGCCCTCGCGCACCAGCGCCTGAGCCAGGACGGTAGCGGTGGTGGTTCCGTCACCGGCGACGTCGTCGGTCTTCTTGGCGACCTCCTTGACGAGCTCGGCGCCGATCTTCTCGTAGGGGTCCTCGAGCTCGATCTCCTTGGCGATGGTGACACCGTCGTTGGTGATGGTCGGGGCGCCCCACTTCTTGTCGAGGACGACGTTGCGGCCCTTGGGGCCGAGGGTGACCTTGACGGTGTCGGCGAGGGTGTTGAGACCCCGCTCCATTCCGCGGCGAGCCTCCTCGTCGAAGGCGATGATCTTGGGCATTGCTGCTCCTGTATGTGGTGGTGGCCGGTTGGTGCCCGCGACGGACGGACCGGCGCCGGACGTTCATGTCCCGCCCGACACCGACCCTCACCTACTAGCCTGGGTCGTTCACTGGGGGGCGCCAGGCGGTTCTGTCACTCGACGCCTCCGAGTGCTAACCGCAATGCTGGCACTCTCACCCCTTGAGTGCAAGACGCTCAGGTTCGCCATCGGCCGGAAACCGGGTGTGACGGTTGTCTCCACACGCCGAAACCGGCACTAATAACGTGCCGAAACCGGTCGAAGTTGCTGAGGTAGAACTAAGTCTCAGGAAATCGTCCGGGACCCCGCCGCAGGACGGTGGGGTAGCCGACTCGCGAAACCTCGCTCCGGTGTATCGCACGCCGCATGCAAGGATCCCCGGCATCCGGCTCTTCGCCTGGATACCGGGGATCGATTGGCGGTAGCGCTGGGATTCGAACCCAGGGTGGCTATGAACCACACAGACTTTCGAGATCTGCACCTTCGGCCGCTCGGACACGCTACCTCGAAGCCTGAGGCTACACGGCGCGGCCCCCTATACCCAACCCCAACGGGCTGCGAAGTCGCTCACGGGGCGGCAGGGCGACGTCGAGCGAAAAACTGCCGCAGCAACTCCTCCGACTCCCCGGCCCGCAATCCCGCCACCACCTCGACCTGGTGGTTGGCGCGCGAGTCGCGCAGGACGTCGCGCGTACTACCGCATGCTCCGGTCTTCGGCTCCCAGGCGCCCAGGACAACTCGCGCCACGCGCGCCAGCTGGGCGGCGCCCGCACACATGGTGCACGGCTCCAGCGTGACCACGAGGGTGCAGCCATCGAGGTGAGAGCACCCCAACGCCGCACCCGCCGCCCGTAGGGCGCGGATCTCGGCGTGCGCGGTCGGGTCGTGCTGTGCCTCGCGCGCATTGGCAGCTGCAGCAAGAACCTCGCCACCGGGTGCCAGTACGACGGCGCCCACGGGCACTTCGCCCGCCCGTCCAGCCTGCCGGGCCAACTCGAGCGCCCGACGCATGGCGACGTCGTAACGCTGCTCAATCAGGCCGGGAACACTCATGTCCCCACCCTGCCACACTGTCCGGCACACCCGATGCCTCTGCGAACACGGCATCGCGACCCGCGCGCAATCAGGGTCACCAGCAACGCCTCGCCGGGCGGCCCCGCGCAAGTGTGGGCAGAATCTCCCACGCGGCCATTTATCCCCGACGTCACGCGCCTGTCAAGTCCGTCTCACGCCCCCATTTCAGACCGTTTCACTTGCAAATCTGCGCCATCCTTGGAAGATTCACAAAGCTGTAAAGGTCGCGATGGTCATGTGCTCAAGGCCACGCGTACACCAATCAAGGAGAGTCCCTTGCCTGATTCCCCGAGCGATCAACCGGTACAAACGGCACCTGAACCATCTGGCCGACGCCACCTCAACGTGATGGTCTTCGCCGTTTCGGCAGCGATCATCGCCGCTATTGCCGGCGCCGCCATTGTGGCACCGGAGACGGTCTCCGCAGCGTTCAGCACCGCCGTGTCCTGGGCCGGACGCTGGTTCGGTTCGTTCTACATCCTGCTGGTCACCGCGGCCGTCGTCTTCGTCGTCGTGCTGGCGCTGTCAAAGTTCGGGTCGATCCGCCTGGGGCCGGACAACTCCACCCCGGACTTCTCCACCTTCTCCTGGGCGGCCATGCTTTTCGCCGCGGGCGTGGGCACCGGGATCATGTTCTACGCCGTCGCCGAACCGGTCGCCCAGTACATGGCTCCCCCCACCGGCGAGGGCCAGACCGTTGAGGCGGCGCGCAACGGCATCGTGTTGACGCTGCTTCACTACGGCATCAGCGGCTGGGGTCTGTACTCCATCGTCGGTATGGCGCTGGGCTACTTCGCTTACCGGCGTCATCAGCCGCTGGCGGTCCGCTCCACCCTGCGCCCGCTGCTGGGAGACAAGGTCAACGGCAGGCTCGGCGACGTCGTCGACGCCGCCGCGCTTGTCGGCGGGGCCGTCGGCATCGCCGCCTCGCTCGGTGTGGGAGTCGTCCAGCTCAACGTCGCCCTCACCCTGCTCTTCGGCCTGCCGCAGGGAACCTCCACCCAAATCGGCCTCATCGCGCTCAGCGTCATTATGGCCACCGTCTCCGCCGTCTCGGGCGTCGACCGTGGGGTGCGCATCCTGTCGAATATCAACGTTCTGCTGGCGGTCGGCCTGGCGGTGTGGGTGCTGGTCACGGGCAACACCGCCTTCCTCATCGACGCCCTCGTGGGCAATATCGGTGACTTCATCACCCAGTTCCCCGGCCTCACCTTGGAGACCTACGCCTACGACCGTCCCACCGAGTGGCTCAACAGCTGGACCCTGTTCTTCTGGGCCTGGTGGATCACCTGGGCCGCCTTCGTCGGCATGTTCCTGGCGCGTATCTCGCGCGGTCGCACGGTCCGCGAGTTCGTGGTAGGATCCCTCGTCCTGCCCTTCTCCTACGTCATGATGTGGGTGTCGATCTTCGGCAACAGTGCCCTGGACCTCATCCGCTCAGGCAATCTCGAGTTCGCCGAACTCACCGTCGCCGAACCGGAGCAGGGCCTATACATGCTGCTCGGGCACCTTCCCGGCGGCACCATCCTCATCGCCTTGGCCCTGTTCATCGGGATTCTCTTCTACGTGACCAGCGCCGACTCCGGCGCCCTGGTCATGGCGAACCTGTCCAGCCGGGCCGATCCGGCCTACCACGGCGACCCCCAGGACGCCCCCGCCTGGCTGCGGATCTTCTGGGCCACCCTGACCGGAGTGCTCACCATCGCCATGCTCGTGGCCGGCGGCATCCCCATTCTGCAGCAGGCCACCATCGTCATGGCACTGCCGTTCTCCTTCGTCATCATCGCGGTCATGGCGGGGCTGTGGCGCGCGATGCGCACCGAGGCGAGTAGGGAGCAGGCGCGCGGCATCGCCAACCGCAACCGGCTGCTGGGGGCCACGGGCACCGCCGCCGGAATGAACCGCATCCCCTGGCGCGATCGCTTGTCCCACACCTTCGATATTGTCTCGCCAGCGCGCGCCCAACGGGCCATGTCCAACCGCGTGGTGCCCGCGCTCGAGGCGGTCGCC
The DNA here is from genome assembly GCF_032465695.1 of Actinomyces sp. MRS3W. Lineage (NCBI taxonomy): Bacteria > Bacillati > Actinomycetota > Actinomycetes > Actinomycetales > Actinomycetaceae > Actinomyces > Actinomyces sp. MRS3W. Next base: position 4,571 of record NZ_JAWDJJ010000355.1, on the reverse strand, counting down.
GATGAGCTGCGCAAGGAGGATATGACCGCCGACGTCGTCGTCGAGGGCCCCGAGACGCAGGATCCCGACGATCTGCGCAACTTCCTCGGCTCCGCCACGCTTGTGGTCACTCCGCCGCCGTCGGTGATGGAAACCGTCCAGACACAGGGCGGTGAGCAGGTCGCTTCCTCCCGGTTCCGCTACGCGGTGCGCATGGTGCAGGCGCCGGTACCCGCCTTCGGCGTCGTCGTCCACGAAGCCGACGACCTCACCGTCCGCCTCGAAGTGCGTCCCCGCGGCGGTGGGCAGGGCTACGACGTCATGGACTGGTCCCGCGAGCAGGTCGCGCACGACGTCCTGGACCACTACGAGCGCTGGCTGGAGTACCTGGGCGCCGCCGAGACCGTCTGACGACGGCGCCAACCCACGGTCCCGCCGCACCTGGCCGACCGCGACGGCGGCTTGCCAGGCGCAAAGCATCTAGGCTTGGGCCATGCGCCTGCACGTTGCCGATCACCCGCTCATTAACCACAAGCTCTCCGTCCTCCGCAACGAGGGGACACCATCGCCGGTTTTCCGTCAGCTCGTCGATGAGTTGGTCACTCTCCTCGCCTACGAGGCAACGCGGGACGTGCGCACCGAGGAGATCCGCATCAACACCCCCGTCGCGCCCACAACCGCCCGCCACCTGGCCGAGCCGCGACCGATTGTCGTTCCCATCCTGCGTGCCGGATTGGGCATGCTTGAGGGCATGACCCGGCTGCTGCCCACCGCCGAGGTCGGCTTCCTGGGGATGAAGCGCAACGAGGACACTTTGGAGGTGGAGACCTACGCCAACCGCCTACCGGAGGACCTGTCCGGGAGGCAGTGCTTCGTCGTCGATCCCATGCTCGCCACCGGGCACACTCTGGTCGCAGCCATCAACTACCTGCTGGAACGCGGCGCCCGCGACGTCACCGCCATCTGCCTCATCGCCGCCCCGGAGGGCCTGGCTACTTTGGAGGAGGCCGTCGGCGACCGGGCCGACGTCACTGTGGTCACCGCCGCGCGCGACGAGCGCCTCAACGAGCACGCCTATATCGTCCCCGGCCTGGGCGACGCCGGCGACCGCCTGTACGGCATCGTGGACTGAAACTGCCAGCGGTTCACCGCCCCGATGGGCACTCCTCCCCGCCGCCCACCGGTGCCTTCGCGGTGCCGGTCCGTTTAGCATCGAGCCATGAGCTCCCCGACGTCGTACCCCGGGCGGGCCGGCGCCGATGGCGACCGGCTCAGTTCACGCACGATTCTCGTCGCCGTTGCAGTCGGTGTGCTCACCTTCGGGGGCATCGTCGGCGGCGGCAGGGCGCTGTCCGGCGGCAGGGACTATTCCGCGCCGACGAATACCAACCAGGTCCAGTACAGCGTGCCCGCATCGGGCTGGGCCAACGGAGCGGAGCAGACCTGGACCACAACGATCGCCGCTGACGCGCAAGTCATGACCATCCCGGGCCACCTGCTCACTCTGGTCGCCGGCGACGACGCCACCAACGCGACCCTGACCGCGTACGCAGTCACCGACTCGGGTAGGGGTGAATCCACCTCGGGCATCACCGAATCATGGTCAACGACCATTGACGCGTCCAAGGACGCCGGTGACACGAGTGATGATTTCGACATCACCGTCAAGCCCGCCTACCTCAAGTGGGGCGAGAACACCCTCATCCACGACACCACGCTGTACGACCTGGACACGGGTGCCACCCACCAGGCGCCGTGGTCCTCCAGCGATGGCATCATCATCGCCGACGACGTCGCCATTGCCTGCACCGCGGACAATCAGTGCACGGCATACCAAGAATCCAGCCCGGACGCCTCCCTCTGGACACAGACGGCCGACTATGCCACCGACTATCTGCAGACTATTGACCACGCCTATGCAACCGTCTTCATGCGCGACGGACAGCGGTACTGCAATATCGGTTACCGCGAGATCTACAACGTGGACACCGGCGAACGCGTAGAACTGAGCATCCCCAAGGCACAAGACGAGATCGTGGGATACGCCGCCACCTCCGCATCCGACGGTTGGATCATCAGATTGCAGGACACGCGCGGTATCCCCACCGTGTACGCCTACGGCCCCGACGGCGGCAAGCCCGTCGACTTCTACACGGACCAGTACCCCCTGGCGGACCATGAGTTCCTCCTCGGCAATCCGACGACGCCACCGAGCCTCGCGGATTTCAAGGAACGATTCGCGAACAAGTCGAACGACACGCTGCTGGGCCTGGTCTCCGCAGACACCAACGATTGCGTTCAATCGGTCGAGATCATGGGTAGGGGCACCATCGACGTGCCCGATCTCGGCACCGAGCCCTCCTGCCTGACTACGATCCGTATTGCTGCCGACCGCAGTGTCGTAACCGCAGGTCCCGCCACAGCCGATACCCAAGACATGCGGACATTCCGGGTCATGTACGGCGTCGAGAAGGGGAACACCATCGACTTCCCGGGGATGGACACGAACTCGGGGGCGCTTTTCGATCTGGTCGCCTCGGACTACGTCATCGGCTACGCCCCGACCACCGGTACCCTGACCGGCTACCGCCCCGCCTCGTGAACATTCCGGCTCCCCGTACCTCGACGACGGCGCCCGCCGTCCCGGGGTGGGGAGGGCGGGCGCCGTCGTCGGCCCGGGCCGGATCAGAAGGCCGGGATGACGGATTCGTCGGTCCAGGTCTCCTCGATGTAGCTGCGTAGCTCATCGGAGTTGAGCAGCCCTGCGAGAGCGACGAGGTACTCGTTGTCCTTATCCGCCGTGCGCACCACCAGCTGGTTGGCGTAGGGGGATTCCCCGCTCGGCTCCAGCACGAGTGCGTCCTGGCTCGGGTTGAGGCCGGCGCCGAGCGCGTAGTTGCCGTTGATGACGCCCAGTTCGGCATCCGACAGCGAGGCGGGCACCTGGGCGCCGTCGATCGGGAGCAACTCGAATTTCTTCGGGTTCTCGGTGACGTCGAGGGTGGTCGGGCTCTCGACGTCGGGGTCGAGGGTAATGAGACCGGCGGACTCCAGCAGTTTGAGGCCGCGCGCGGTGTTGGCGGGGTCGTTGTTGAGCAGGATGGTCCCGCCCTCGGCCGCCTCGTCGACGGAGCTGTAACCCTTGTCGGTGTAGATGCCCATGGGCTCGATGTGCACGTCGGCAATGGCAACCAGGTCGTATCCCTTCTCCTCGTTCTGCTGCTCGAGGAAGTTGGGTGTCTGGAAGAAGTTCGCCGCCAGGGAGCCGTCGCTCAGGGAAGCGTTGGGGATGTCGTAGTCATCAATCGACACGATGTCGAGGTTGAGCCCGGCGTCGGCGGCCAGGTTGTCCTGCACCCACTGGAGGATGGTGACGTGCGGCTCCGGGGTGGCGCCGATCTTGATGGTGGCGACGTCGCCGTCGACGGTGATGCCGTCAACCCCGCTTTCGTTGGAGTTGCCGCAGGCGGCCAGGGCGAGGGCGACGGCGGAGGCGAGAGAGCCGACCAGGGCAGTACGGCGGGAAATGGTGGTGGTCATGGTGGTGTTTTCCTTGTCTTGGAGAGCGTGAAGGTTGCGCGGAAATCGGTGGTGCGGCGACGCATGCGCAATGGGGCGCGTCGCCAAGGATGTGTGCGAGCCGAGCCGTCCGGGCCCGCGTGGGCCCCGGTGACTCCGGCTGGTCGAGGCTCAGCGGTGGTCGACCAGCCGGCTGAGCATGTCGCCACACACCTGGATGACGGCGACCACGAGCACGATGAGGATGACCACGATGACCATGACATCGGAGGCGTTCTGCCGGTAGCCGTACTGAATGGCCAGGTCGCCCAAGCCGCCACCACCGACCGTGCCGGCCATGGCGGTGTATCCGAGCAGGGTAATGAGGGTGACGGTGGCCGACTGGATGAGGGTCGGCATGGCCTCTCGCACCAGTACGCCCCAGGTGATCTGGCGACCGGAGGCACCCATCATGAGAGCGGCCTCGACCTTGCCGTGGTCGACGTCGTTGATGGCGGTCTCGACCAGCCGCGCGTAGAAGGGAATCGCGCCGATGGTGAGCGGCACGCAGGCCGCGGCCCAGCCCAGCGACGTGCCCACAAGCATCCGGGTGAAGGGGATGAGGGCCACCATGAGGATGATGAACGGCATGGAGCGCCCGATATTGACGACCTGGGACAGCACCTCGTACACGGCCCGGTTGGCGTGCTGGCCGCGCTTGCCGGTGGTGACCAGCGCGAGCCCCAACAGCAGGCCGAAGACAATGGTGAGGGCGCCGGAGACGCCGAGCATCTGGAAGGTCTCCAGCGTGGCGGGGCCGAGCTTGCGCTGAATGGCGGGGTTGTTGAACCACGTGTCGTCGCTCGCGGCGGCGAGCAGGGCCGGGCTGATCAGGGCGTTCATTCGCGCACCTCCGCGGTAGCGCCCGCTTGACGCAGGACGGCGAGCGTATCCGTGACCCGCTCCGCAGGCACGGTGAGGGCCAGGCGCCCGACCTGGGCGGTACCGAGCGTTTCGAACAGGCCGCCGGCGACGTCGGCACCCCGCTCGGAGGCGAGCGCCAGCACGTGGGCGGCGGCGGGCTGGCCGGGGTG
>NZ_JAWDJJ010000354.1:0-1657 GCF_032465695.1 Actinomyces sp. MRS3W | reverse complement strand
CGGCCCCAACCGCCGGCGGTCCGGGCGGCGCCGATGCGGCCCGTAGCCTCGGGTCCGAGGCTCCCGGCACCGCACGCAGCACGCCCTGCCCGCTCACCATCACCGCCGCCCAGGTGTACCAATGGGCGGACGCGACCGGGGATCGCAGTCCCATCCACCTGCGGGCCGGCGCCGCCCGGCGAGCCGGGTTGGACGCGGGGGCCACGGACGTCGTCGTCCACGGGCTGTTTCTGGGCGCGCTCAGCCTCGCCCTGGTGCCCGCGGCGGGATGCGTCGACCTGCGCTTCCCGGCGCCGGCGGTGCTACCGGAGGCAGGCGCGGTCGCGCTGAACGTCGGCGCCGACGGCGGTCTCAGCACCGGTGTGCACGCCGTTCTAGTGCGGCGTTGAGCTCGTCTCAGACGAGAGCCACAGGTCGGTCCAGGTCACGCCCAGGCTCGCCAGCAGGCGTCGCAGCAGCGGCAGGGAAATGCCCACCACGCCGTGCGGATCACCCTCGACGCCGTCGATGAAGGCACCGCCCAGGCCGTCGATGGTGAAGGCGCCGGCGCACCACAGCGGCTCCCCGGAGGCGACATAGGCGTCGATCTCGGCATCGGTGGGGGAGCCGAAATGCACGATGGTGGAGGACACGCCCTCGGCGGTCTCGGCATCAGCCACGCGCACCAGGCAGTGCCCCGTGTGCAGAATGCCGCTGCGCCCGCGCATCGCCTGCCAGCGCTCGCGGGCCCGCTGTGCCGTGCCCGGCTTGCCCACGACGGCACCGTCGATCTCCAGCATGGAATCGCAGCCGACGACGACCGTGCCCGGCTCGGCCATGCGCTCGGCGGGCGTGAGCATCCCCGCGACGTCCAGCGCTTTGGCGCGGGCAAGGGCCTGCACCTGCTGGGCGGGCGTCGGGGCCGGCGTGCCGGCGGCGGCGTGCGCGGCGGTCAGCTCGGCAAGAACGCGCGCTTCATCCACATCTGACACGCGCACGGCCGGTTCCACCCCGGCGGCGCGCAAGGTGGACAACCGACCGGTGGACTGAGACGCCAGAACAAGCACCTCCCCACCTTAACGCCCCGATAGGGTGGGCGCGTGACGCCGCAGACGCCCCCGCCCCCGGCTCTCTCCTCACCGTTTGGTCGGCTCCTCGTCGTGGAGCGCACCGGCTCCACCAACACCGATATGCGTCGCGCCCTCACCGGTGCGGACGGAACCCTCGATCCCGATTCGATCACCGCCTGGCCGCACCTGTCCGCGCTGCATGCGCTCACCCAAACCGCCGGTCGCGGCCGCGCCGACCACACCTGGACCACGCCGCCCACGGGCGCGCTCACCGCCTCGGTGGTGCTACGGCCCCGCGTCCCGGTCGACGCCCTGGCCTGGTTGCCGCTGCTGGCGGGACTCGCCGTCCAGCAGGCCCTGGCCCCGCAGCTCAATGCAGCCTGGCAGGTGAGAACCAAATGGCCCAACGACGTCGTCGCCGTGCCCACGACGACGACGCCGGATGTTGCCGCGGTGCCGGGGTGGGGGAGGAGCCGCAAGCTCGCCGGCATCCTCACCGAACTCGTCCTGCCCGGTGTGCGCGCCCAGGAGAGGGGCGCGGCAGGCGGAGACGACGGCAAGAGTTCCTGTGCGGGAGATGGCAGTAGCTCGGCCAGTCGGCTTCCGAT
>NZ_JAWDJJ010000353.1:0-2440 GCF_032465695.1 Actinomyces sp. MRS3W | reverse complement strand
TCGCGGGCAGCCACGGTGTCGTTCAGGACGGCGGGGATCTCGACCCCGGCCGCTTTCAGTACGATGGGGGTGGGCATTGCTTTGCCTCCTTACAGGCTTCTGCCGAATGCTCGCAGCTCGGCGAGCTTGGCCTCGGACTTGTTCTGGGAGCCGTGTGCGGTGAAGATGCCGGCGTCCTCGATTTTCATCCACTCTGTGAATGTCTTGCGGTACTCGTAGACGACACCGTCGTAGACGTCGGGCGAACCCGAGCTCAGGAAGAGTGCGGTCTTCCTGAGGCTTGGGTAGAGGCCCTGCGCGTACAGGCGGTGCACGACGGCCTGCAGCTGCGCGGTCAGCCCGAAGTAGTAGACGGGGCTCGCGAGCACCAGCATGTCGGAGGCGTTGATGGCCTCGACGATCTCGGCCATGTCGTCCCTCTGCACGCAGGCTCCGTCGCCCTTCGCGTGGCAGTACTCGCAGCCCCTACAGCCCGCCACCTGCTTTCGGCACACGTTCACCACGTCGACGTTGTGGCCCGCCTCGCGCGCCCCTTCGGCGAACGCGTCGATCATGGCCCTCGTGTTGCCGTTGGCCCGCGGGCTGCCGTTCAGGACCAGTACTTCATAGCCAACTCCTTCTTGTCTGTAATCGTTACGCCAGCTCGAGCGTTACCTGCACGTCGCCTGCGCCCAGCGTGTCGCGCAGCGAGCCTACGAACTCGTCGTCGATGCGCCCCAGGCGCGTGAAGCTCCAGGAGTTGGGCGCGTAGTAGATGACGAGCGCGCTACCCTGGTACAGGATGATGTCGCCCGCGCCCGTGGTGATCTGCTCGTCGTTGGCCGGGAGGCTCTGGCCGATCGGGCCGACCTTCTCCATGCCGGCGTAGTCGCTCATGTCGACCGTCAGCGGGCCTTCCTCCAGCAGCGCGGCGAGCGCCTCGGCCGACGAGTTGTCGGCGAGCGTGGCGGTCATGGTCGTTCCGTTCGCGGTGATGGCTATCTTCGTTTCCATGGTCTTCTCTCCTGATTGCCCTTCCTGGCTCTCGTCGTCGGGCATGCCTGCCGTCTCGTCCGTGGCCGAGACGCTGGATGGCTCCTGGCCCTGCTGGCCGGCCGGCTGGCCGCCCTGCGAGCAACCTGGCAGCACGGCGATGCAGGCGGCGATGAGAACGGCCAGCATTCCCACGGCGAGTAGCCCTGATTGTCTCTGCTTGATTGTTTGCCCGTATCGGAACATCCCACCTGGCCCCTCCGAAGCCGGGGCGAACGGGGCGACGTGGCCCCATCCGCCCGATTGCCCGTATGTCCTACTTCAGGTTCTCCTCGAGGAACGCGACGATCTCGTCGAACGGGATGACGTCCAGGTTGTCGTAGAGGTCGGTGTGAACGGCGTCCGGGATGATCACGAGCTCCTTGTTGGCGGCCCACTTCTCGCCTTCGCCGGAGGTCATGTCGGCGAACGCGTCCCTGCTGAAGTAGCAGGAGTGCGCCTTCTCGCCGTGGACCATCAGGACCGCGCTGCGGATCTCCCTCGCGTACTGCAGGATCGGCATGTTGACGAGGTTCCAGGTGGAGGTGTTGACCCAGGCGCGGCTGAAGTTGACGGCGCGGGGGTGGAAGGCCCTGCCGATGCCGGGCGCGTAGTAGGCCATGTAGTCCTGCACGAACTGCGGGATTTCCCCGTCGGGCGCACCTGCCGACATGTCCGGCTTGGAGTAGGCGCCGGATGAGTAGTCCGCGGTCCTCGCCGCCGCCAGCTGCTGGCGCATGGCGTAGCGGGCGTCCTCGTCGGTGGAATCGAAGTAGCCGCGGGCGCTGACGCGGGTCATGTCGTACATGGTGGAGGTCACCGTGGCCTTGACGCGGGTGTCCATCGCCGCCGCGTTAAGAGCGAAGCCGCCCCAGCCGCAGATGCCGATGATGGCGATCTTCTCTGGGTCGACGTCGTCCCGGCAGCTCAGGTAGTCCACGGCCGCCGAGAAGTCCTCGGTGTTGATGGCGGGGTCGGCCGTGTCGCGCACGGCGCCGCCGGACTCGCCGGTGAAGGAGGGGTCGAAGGCGATGGCCAGGAAGCCGCGCTCCGCCATGGTCTGCGCGTACAGGCCGCTGCACTGCTCCTTGACCGCGCCGAAGGGGCCGCACACCGCGACGGCGGGGAGCCTGCCGTCCGCGTCCATCGGGACGTACAGGTCGGCCGCCAGCGTGATGCCGTAGCGGTTGTGGAAGGTCACCTTCTCGTGGTCGACCTTGTCGCTCTCCGGGAAGGTCTTGTCCCATTCCTGGGTGAGCTCGAGTTTCTCGTCATACATGGTCTATGTCCTTTCTTCGGGCCGTGCCCGCAGGTTCGTCCGTCGTTTCCTTACAGCGCCAGGTAGTGGCCGTCGTCGACCGGCTCGAGCCACTCGTTGGAGGTCTCGGTGCCGGGCACCTCGATCGAGATATGGCTGAACCAGCTGTCC
>NZ_JAWDJJ010000352.1:0-2994 GCF_032465695.1 Actinomyces sp. MRS3W | reverse complement strand
GAAGGGGACCTCCCAGCCGAACTTGACCAGGGCGGAGAAGGCGCCGGCAATGAGTCCGACGATGGTGGCCACGCCGATGCGACGGCGCGAGGGCTCGGTGGAGCCGAGCAGGCGGGTGATCCATGCGGGCATGGGAAACCTCCAAGAGGTGGGAGCGGCCGGATGGCCGGGGTGGGGAGGAGTGCCACGAGGGCACTTCCTCGTGGTTGTCGCAAGGTTCGCACCACATGACGGCCGCTTCTTACGGGGACGGCCGCCTGCCCGCCAAACCTTGGTCACAAAGGTGTTCCGCGGACCTTAAGAGGGGTCTAAAGTCCCGATTGACGGCTACCACCGAGACCGGCACTTATGACGTGCCGAAACCGGTCGAAGTTGCTGAGGGCGGGCTAAGTCTCGGGGGCTGCCCGGGCGCCATCTCCGTGCTGGTGGTACGGCGGCGTCTCTCCTGACCATCCGAGGTCTTTATCAGGCCCGCCTTCCCGTGGGGAGTCCGCCCCATCGCGCGGGGACCGGGGTCGGGCTAGCGTGGGCCCGTGACGATTTCTCTCCCCGATTGCGCGCGTCGGAAGCATGGCCTTGAAACGTCCCTCCGGTAGGCGGCGGCTGTTTTCCGTGCGCCCTCCCGCCGACATGGTGGGCGGCACGGTCAGGCAGCAGCAGCACGGGCCGGCGTCCCCATGGGCGTCCGTGGCGCCACCGGACCAACTGGTGGGAGGTCGCACGGCAAGCCCGGGGGAGAGCGAGCTCCCGGACAAGCGCACCGCGGAGGATCTTGGAATCTGGAGTCAGGAGTCGGAAGACCGCCTCGGAACCGAGGGGGCCATCAAGCTCGCCCTGCTGTGCCTGCGCACCGGCGCCCGGGTGCCGCGCTCATGGATGAGCCGGAAGCGGGTGCGCATACGGACTATGCGCATCGCGTCGGTGAGGTGGACGGTGGCATGGATGATCCCGGCGGCCCTGGTCTTCGTGGCTGCGGCGGGGGTGGTGACGGTGTCTATCTGGGAGCGGTGGCATGAGCTGTACGCGCCGTGGGTGCACTTGTGTGTGTTGGCGTTTCTGGGGCTGTGCGCGTTCCTGCTGGGCTGGTTCCCGCTGTGGTGCCTGGTCTCGGCTACCACCGCGGACCGCTACGGCATCCACACCTGGGTGGGGCGCAGCCCTCGGGCCATCCCCTGGAGCGCCTTGAGCCCTGACTGCCGCCGCGTGGTCGTGTGCAAAACCAGGAAGCCGGTCGACATCGTCTGGCTCCAGCTGCGCACGACGCCGCCGGTGGTGCCCGTCATCCCCGGGACAGTGCGCGTGGGGGCGTCGGAGGAGGCTCGTCAGCAGGTGCTCGTTGACGGCGCTCAACTGGTGCTGTGGGCCTGCATGCGCGGATACCTCAGCGTTAGGTCTGCCACCATTCTGCTGAGCGGGCCGGACGGCAGCCTGCGCGAGCGACCGGAGCAGAAGACGTACGGCTTGGATGCGGCGGACTTCTGGCCGATGAGAGGCGATCGCCGGTTGTACGGCAGCGTGCAGCGGCCCGTCCCACTTCGCCCAAACCGGCACTAATAACATGCCGAAACCGGCACTAATGACGTGCCGAAACCGGCACTTGTAACGTGCCGAAACCGGCACTTGTTACGTGCCGAAACCGGTGGAAGTTGCTGAGGTCGGGCTAAGTCTCGGGGTGTTGCCCGGGGCATCCGCCCCGAGGCGGTGGGGCGGCGGCGTCCCACCTGTCCATCCGAGGCCTGCGCCAGGTCCGCTCCTTGTAGTGGGGCGGTTCGCCGTGCCGGCGTTGGCGGCCTCCACCAGAGAGTCGGTCCGGTGGAGGTCGGCCACCAGTTGACGGTTGCGTTCCGGCGCTCGGCGTCTGAAGCGCGGCTTGCGTCTGCTACGCCCCTTAAGGGTCTACTACGCCTGTTTGCCGTCTGTTGAAGGGCCGCGAAGCCTTCAGCACACCGCTAAGTGGCGTAGTAGACGGTCAACTGGCGTAGCAGACGGGTCAGGCCAGGGCAGTCCGGCCAGGAAGTTTTCCTCCATACCCCGCCATACTTCGCGGGCGGGATTGTCGCAAATGGTGACAAACGCCGCTGGCCGCCCCGGACCCACGCAGGGGATTGGCGTAATTTCAACGATCCGCGAAACACCGCTCGCCGCTGTGGGCTCGTTTATCACCATTTGCGACAATGATGCTTCCAAGTCCTGACCTGCATGCGCTCACCGCAGGCCCGCCGGGCCACGTCGCGGGCCGCCTGGTGCCGAACGCTTCGGTACCGGTTTGAGCCGGTCAGACCCAGACGACGAGAACGGGTCAGAAGTAGTAGGGGAAGGGCGACCAGTCGGGCGGGCGGCGCTCGAGGAAGGCGTCGCGGCCCTCGACCGCCTCGTCGGTCATGTAGGCCAGGCGGGTGGCTTCTCCGGCGAAGACCTGCTGCCCGGCCAGCCCATCATCGGCGAGGTTGAAGGCGTATTTGAGCATGCGGATCGCCTGGGGCGACTTGCCGGTGACGATGCGCGCGTACTCCAGTGCTTTCTCCTCCAGCTCGGCGTGGGGGACCGCCTCGTTGACTACGCCCCAGCGCTCGGCGGTGACGGCGTCGTAGGTGCGGGCGAGGAAGAAGATCTCGCGGGCGCGCTTGTCGCCGACCTGGCGGGCCAGCAGAGCGGAGCCGTAACCGGCGTCGAAGGAGCCGACGTCCGCGTCGGTCTGCTTGAAGCGGGCGTGCTCCCGGGAGGCAACCGACAGATCGCACACCACGTTGAGGCTGTGCCCGCCGCCGGCCGCCCACCCGGAGACGGCAGCGATGACGACCTTCGGCATCATGCGGATGAGCCGCTGCACCTCCAGGATGTGCAGGCGCCCGGCCCGGGCGGCGTCGACGCGCTCGCGGGCCGCAGCCACATCCGCCTCGTGGGAGTAAGGGGCCGACGACGGCGCTTCGGCGTCCAGATCCGGTGCCTTGCCACCCGGGGCGGGCGCGATGGCGGACGCTGCGGGAGTGGTGG
>NZ_JAWDJJ010000351.1:0-11284 GCF_032465695.1 Actinomyces sp. MRS3W | reverse complement strand
ACCCCCCCGCCGCGCCCCAGCACGCCAACCACTCCGACCCGCGCGGACGGCTGGTGGCGGTGCGCGCCGAAGTCGCCAAGGCGGTCGTGGGGCAGGACGCGGCGGTCACCGGCCTGGTCATCGCCATGCTCGCCGGCGGGCACGTGCTCTTGGAGGGCGTGCCCGGAGTCGCTAAGACACTGTTGGTGCGTTCCCTGGCCACCTGTCTGGATGCGGACACCAAGCGGCTGCAGTTCACCCCCGACCTCATGCCCGGCGACGTGACCGGCTCGCTCATTTACGACGCACGCACCGCCGAGTTCTCCTTCCGCGCCGGCCCGGTGTTCACCAACCTGCTCCTGGCCGACGAGATCAACCGCACTCCCCCCAAGACGCAGGCCGCCCTGTTGGAGGCCATGGAGGAGCATCAGGTATCGGTCGATGGGGTTCCGCGTCTTCTGCCCGACCCGTTCATGGTGGTGGCCACCCAGAACCCCGTCGAGTATGAGGGCACCTACCCGCTGCCGGAGGCACAGCTGGACCGCTTCCTGCTCAAGCTCATCCTGCCGCTGCCCGAGCGGGGCGAGGAGATCGATGTGCTCACCCGCCACTCCTCCGGTTTCAACCCCCGCGATCTGGCGGCGGCCGGCCTGCACGCGGTCGCCTCACCCGAGGATCTGGCCAGCGCCCGGGAGCAGGTGCGCACCATCGACGCCTCCCCGGAGGTACTCGCCTACATCGTTGACCTGGTGCGGGCCACCCGCTCCTCACCGTCGGTGTCCCTGGGCGTGTCCCCGCGCGGGGCGACGGCGCTGCTGGCGACGGCGAAGGCCTGGGCCTGGCTGTCGGGCCGCGGCTTCGTCACCCCCGACGACGTCAAGGCACTCGCACTGCCGACCCTGCGCCACCGCATCCAACTGCGGGCCGAGGCCGAGCTGGAGGGCGTGTCGACCGAATCGGTGATCAACGGCGCCCTGCGCTCAGTTCCGGTGCCCCGGTAGCCCGTGCCCAATCCCCAACGAGCCTGGCTCACTAGCCCGCATAAGGAGGAACCGTGTATCTGACCATGCGCACCGTCTGGCTGCTCGCCGTCGGGGCGGTACCCGTGTTCCTCCTACCGCGGCCGGCCACCGCCCTGGCGTGGATGGCCTTGGTGGTGCTTCTGGTGGGTGTCGATGTCGTGGCGGCGCCCTCGCCGCGGGGTCTGCGCGCCACGCGGGAGGTGGCGCGGGCGGTGCGTTTGGGCGAGACGACGACGGAAACGCTGACGCTGACGAACACGACCGGCCGCACCATGTCCACGCTGGTGCGGGATGCCTGGCCGCCATCCGCAGGCGCCTCCGGGGAGCGCAGCGCCCTGGTTATCCCCGCCGGCCAGCGGCGTCGTACCCACATCGCTCTCACCCCCACCCGCCGCGGGGACCGCATGGCCGATCTGGTGACGGTGCGGGTACGTGGCCCCCTGGGGCTGGCGGGACGGCAGGCGTCGCTGACGGTTCCGGCCCGGCTACGAGTCCTGCCCCGTTTCGCGTCGCGGCGGCACCTGCCCAGCCGGCTGGCGCGCCTGCGGGAGATGGACGGGCGCAGCGCTGTCATGGTTCACGGCGCCGGCACCGAGTTCGACTCCCTGCGCGAGTACGTCGTCGGGGACGACGTGCGTTCCATCGACTGGCGCTCAACCGCCCGCCGGGGTGAGGTCGTGGTGCGCACCTGGCGGCCGGAACGGGACCGGCGTGTGCTCATCCTGGTGGACACCGGCCGGATGGCGGCGGCCCGGCTCGACGACGCCCCTCGGCTGGACGCCCAAATTGAGGCGATGCTGCTCATGGCGGCGCTCGCCTCGCGCGCAGGCGACCGGGTCGACGCCGTCGCCCTGGATGTGGAAACCCGCACCCAGGTGCGCGGCGTATCCGGGGCGGCCCTGCTCGGCGCCCTGGCGGATGCCTTCGCCCCGCTGGAGCCCGCGCTCGTGGAGACGAACTGGACACTGGTGGCGACCACCGTGGAGGCGGCCCTGTCCCAACGGGCCTTCGTGGTGGTGCTCACTGGCCTGGACGCCTCGGGAACAAGCGCGGCCATGCTGCGCACCTTGGCGACTCTGGCACGTCAGCACACCGTGGTGGTGGCCTCGGCGACCGATCCGGGTTTGGAGCGGCTGCGGTCCCAGCACGACGACGCGGAGAACGTGTATATCGCGGCCGCGGCGGAACGCGACCTGGTGGAGTTGGACGCGATCAGCGCACGCCTGCGCCGCGCCGGCGTGGAAGTGGTGGAAGCTGCGCCGGGTGCGCTGGCGCCGGCGTTGGCGGACACCTACCTGGCGCTCAAGGCTGCGGGGAGGCTGTGATGCCGGTGCGGTGCGCTGAGCTGCACACCCGGGGAGGCGCCCTGTCGCCCCGGTTGCTTCGGCCCTGTCGGTCAGCCGACTTCGTTCTGGACGGCGCCGGCCTCATCGGGGCGCAGATCGCCGGTGTTGCCGGCCAGGACGGCACGGCGTCCCAGCAGCAGCGTGTACACCCACAGCACCGCGAGGGCGAGTACGCCGATGAGCCCCTTGACCACCCATGGCAGCGGCGACGGAGTGACAAAGGCCTCGATGAATCCGGAGACTGCCAGCGCCACGGTCAGTCCGGCCGCCACGGTGATGAGGGAACGGCCCTCCGCCGCCAGCGCCACGCTGCGCGATCTGCCACCGGGGGCGAGCATGACCCAGAAGAGTTTGAGGCCGGCACCGCCGGCTATGAAAATGCAGGTGAGCTCCAGCAGCCCGTGCGGGGTAATCAGGGCGAAGAACTGACCGAGCAGGCCGTGGTCGGCCATGATGGCGGCGGCCTGTCCGAGGCTGACGGCGTTGACCAGCAGCATGTAGGCCGGCAGTACTCCGGTGATGCCGCTAGCCACACAGATGGCGGCGATCCGGGCATTGTTGGTCCACACCTGCCCGGCGAACTCGGGCGCGGCATAGGTGGAGTAGTAGGCCTCGAAGGACTCCTGCGCATAGGTGTCGAGTTCGCTGGTCGAGCCGAGGGCGCTCATGGCCTCCGGGGTGCGCAGCGTCCACACGCCCACCACCACTGCCAGCGCCACCTCCACGATCGTCACCGCCGCCGTCCACCAGCGCACCCGGTACAGGGCAGCCGGCACGCTTTCCAACCAGAATCGGCGCACATCACTCATACGGGCTTCGCGCGTGCCGGTGAGGCGGCCGCGGGCCGCCGCAATGCGGGTGGACATCTCTGCGAGCAGCGCCGGGTCGGGGGCGCCGGTGCGGATGCGCGAGAAGTGCCCGGCCGTGGCCCGGTAGAGGGTGACCAGTTCGTCGGCTTCGGCGCCGGTGAGTCGGCGCTGCGCCACGAGTTGGTCCAAGCGGTGCCACTGGTCACGGTGCGCGGCGGCGTAGGCGTCGATATCCACGAGGAGAGTCTGACATGGTGAATGAGGCTGCCACCTCATCCGAGCGAATGATGACACCGGAGCTCATGGTCACCGGTGAGGCCGTCGCCCTGGAAGTGCTGCCGGCGTCCCCCGGCACGCGCATCCTGGCCGGGATCATCGACTACACCCTGTACGCCATGGGGCTGCTTATCACCATCATCACGGGCAGCGTCATCGCGAACAAGTATCTCTTCTCCCCCTCCTCGCAGGCCCTGGCCGCCGTAGCGGTGGCCCTGGTGCTCCTGGCATGGCTGGTGATGGTGCCGCTCACGGTCGAGCTGCTCACCCGGGGGCGTTCTGCTGGTCGGCTGGTGACCGGCTTGCGCATTGTGCGCGACGATGGTGGCGCGGTGCGGTTGCGTCACAGCCTCGTACGCGCCCTGGTGGGAGTGGTTGAGATCTGGCTGTTCCTGGGCGTGCCGGCAACGGCGGCCTGTGTGGTCACGCGTCGCGGCAAGCGCCTGGGGGATCTGCTGGCGGGCACGTACGCCGTGCGGGATCGCAATGGCGTGCGAGACGCTCCGCCGATCCTCATGCCGCCGGAGCTGGCCGCCTGGGCTGCCAACGCCGACCTGCGCGCGTTGCCCGGGCATGAAGCACTCGTTATCCGCACCTTCCTGCAGCGGGCCTCCTCCATGCAGGCGCAGGCGCGCCTGCGGCTGGCCATGCAGTTGGCGGCGCAGGCCGAGCCGTATGTTGCGCCTCCGCCCCCTCCCGGAACGCACCCGGAGCGGTTCCTCGCAGCGCTTCTGGCGGCCCGGCGCGACCGCGAGTTCATGTTGGAGCTGCGGGATCGGCGTGTGGAGGATGGTGTGCGCGCCTCCCTGCAAACCCCGCCGCACCAGGTGGCGCGGCCGGGGGATCAGTCCTCGGTTTTCTCCCCGCGCAGCACGCGCAGATGACCGCGACGGGTGATTTCGCCGTCGCCCAGGCCGGTGAGGTGATCGGGCAGGGGCTCGGTAAGCGAGGCCGGCAGCAGCCCGGTGGGCCGCCCGGCGTGCTCGGCGGGCTGAGGCTTGGGGCGTGGGCTGCGTGAAGCCTCGCGGACGGCGTCGGCCAGGGCGGTGAGGTCGTCTTCGGAGGGCGGAGCCGGCTCGAAGTCGGTGGCGAGCCGGATCACCTGCCAGCCGCGCGGCGCCGTGAAGGACTCGACGTGCTTCTCACACAGGTCGTAGGCCTCGGGCTGGGCCTCAGTGGCCAGGGGGCCGAGCACGATCGTGGAGTCGGAGTACACGCTCGTCAAGGTGGCGACGGCCGGGTTCTCGCACCCGGGTCTGCGGCAGTGTCGGACTCTTTTCACAGCCGCAGGCTACCGCGCGGTGGCAGACTCCGGCGGGAGCCGACTCCGGGTGCCGCCGCGCCTCACAAATCCGGGTCGATCTCTTCCGGGCGCCGCCCGAGCACGAGGGCGACCTGCTCAACGACGACGCGCCACACGAGCTCGACCAGCTCGGTCTCGTCCGCCGCCCGGGAGGTGATAGGGCGGCGGTACAACACAATGCGAGTGGGCAGGCCGGCGCGCGGCTCGGCGGCGAATCCCCGGCCGAGGACGACGCCGTTCTCCCAGGGCGCGGGGTCGGAGGGCGGAACCTCCTCGACGGCGAACTGCATGCGTGCGATCTCCGGGTGGCGGCGCGCGAGCTCGTTGGCCGCGTCGATGACCAGGGCGTCGAAGCGCTCGGCTCGGGTGCGCCAGGCGGGCAGATGGGGCAGCAGCAGCGGACCTCTGAGCCCGCGCCCGTGCCGATCGCGCCGGCGTCGGGACGCAGGTATCCGTGCCGGGGGCAGATGAGACGACTGGGCCACGCCACCACCCTAGAGGATCGCCTCCACCCGCCCTCACCGAAACCGGCACTAATAACATGCCCAAACCGGCACTTGTAACATGCCGAAACCGGGCGAAGTTGCTGAGGCGGGCTAAGGGCATCGCCCGGGGGTGCGTCTCCCGTGAGGGTGGGGCGACGGCGTCCCACTAACGCGCCCGAGGCCTTCGCTCAGCCCGCTCCCCGCGGCGGCGGGACGGCACCCCACGACGTCGTCGCTGGCCTCCACCGACTCGCCCCACCCCCGCAACCACCACCGGACCGCTGCTCGCGTGATGGGGCGTGGGCTGATCGCTGTGCGCGGCCGTGGTCGACGTCGAGTGTGCAGACGGCGTCTACTACGCCATTTCGAGGTCTACTACGCCACTTCGAGGACCGTTGAAGGCTTCCCAGGCCTTCAACACACCCCTAACAGGCGTACTAGACGGCAAAGTGGCGTAGTACTGGGGGTGTGGTGGCAATTCCCGTGGTGCTCTCTTCCGGCGGCGGAGGTGAGGGGGCATCGTGGGGCCCGGATTCTCGACCAAGATTCACCAGGAAGGTTCACCCACGATGCCCGAGAACAAGTCTGCCGTGTTCACACTGATCCGGGAAGTCCTGGCCGATCCGGACCTGGCCCATGATGATGTCTTCCGCCGATTGCTTCAGGCCGGGTTGCAGGACCTCGTGGACGCTGAGGCCACCGCCAAGATCGGCGCCGGACGCTATGAGCGCACCCAGGGTCGGCGCACGCGCCGTAACGGCACGCGTTCTAAGAAGCTTGCCACCACTGCTGGGGAGGTGGACCTGGCCATCCCCAAGCTGCGCCAGGGGTCTTTCTTCCCCTCCCTGCTCAATCCCCGCAAGCGCGTGGACGAGGCCCTGTACGCGGTGATCTGCACCGCCTGGACCTGTCGGCGTGTCCACTAGGAAGGTGGACGAGCTCGTTAAGGCACTGGGCAACGAGTCCGGGAAGACCGAGGCAATCCTACCCGGCGCCTCCTGGCAGCGGTGCCGGGTGCACTTCGCCCGTAACGCTCACCTCCAAGCTGGGGTCGGCCCGCTCCAAGCCCGCGGGCGCGCTGATCTCGGCGATCTTCGCTCAGACCACCCGGGAGGCCGTGGTGGACACCTCCAAGCAGGTTACCGCCTCCCTGAAGAGCAGTTTCCCCGAGGTGGCCCAGATGCTGGCTGAGGCCGAGCCGGACGCAGGCCGCCTTCCCCCGCGAGCACTGGCAGAAGATCTGGTCCAACAACCCCATCGAGCGCCTGAACCGGGAGAAGGACCAACACGCCCTATCCGACCACCACCCCATGACCATCACCGCACAACCAGATTTACACCACACCAAGACACTCGACCCTACTTTTGGCTGCCTGCCTCCGTTCCCGCCGTTGGACCACCTGTGCGCGTTTGGACCACCTTTACGCCGTTGGACCACCTGTGCGCGTTTGGACCGTCTAGCCTCCGGCGTAGGCGGTCCATCCGCGCGTAGGCAGTCCAACGGCCAACTGGCGCCGACCCGCTACCTAGCATGAGCGCAGAGACGGGAGCCCGCTGCACCACTTCGACCGGTTTCGGCACGTTATTAGTGCCGGTTTCGGCATGTTATTTGTGCCGGTTTCGGTGAGGGAGGGTCGTCAGCGCAGCAGGAGGCTGCGGGAGGACTGCGCGGCGGCGTCCGGAACCGTGGGGACAACGGCGATCAGCGTGCCGGGCACCTCGCCCTCGACCTCGGCGGTAACCACGGCGGCCGCGGACACCTGCTGGGCGTCGGCGCCGGTGATGACCAGACCCGAGACCTTGTCGGGGATGTCGGGGGTGAGCGTGGTCGTGGCCGGGACCGTGAGGTCGGTGGACCACTCCCCGTCGGCGGAGGTCAGGGTCACGTCGGCGGAGGCGTTGCTGGAGTTGGTGACCACCAGCGTGGAGGTGAGCCCATCGCCCCGGGGCAGGGCCAGGGTGCTGTCCGCGGCGGCGTCGACGGCGGAAGTCTGCACCCAGGCGGTGTCGTGGGCGAGGGCGCCGGAGCGCTCGGGGTACTCCCCCGCGCTGCGCACGAGTTTGACGGCGGCGCCGACCGGGGTGTCGGAGGTGACACGCACGCCGTAGGCGCCGGGCGCCACACCCGCCAGGGAGATATCGAAGACGGCGCCGGGGTCGATGGTGACGTCAGTGGCGCCCGCCAGCGCCTGCTCACCGTCGGCGCCGATGAGGGAGATCGCCACCGTGGCGGGATCCGTACCGGGGTTGACCACGCGTACGGCCGGCGCATCGGAGGAGGCGGCGCCGTTATCACTGTTCGTCTCGCCCTGATCGGCCGGGTCCACCACAACGACGCCAGGAACGGTCAGCTCCGTGGCGGGGGCCGCGCCGGCGGTGAGCGTATCCACGCCAGCGGGTGTCTCCCCGTCGAGGGACTCGGTCACCAGCACCGGGATGATGGAGCCGCCGTCGGCCTCAATGCTCAGCGCCAAGCGGTTATCGAGCGCACCGGCGGCCTCGAGCAGCACGCCGACGGTCTCACCGGCGCGCACCGATACCTCGCCGCCGGAGGGCAGCGCGAGCTCCCCGGTGGAGCCGTACAGGTGGATGGTGGCGGTAACCGTCGTGACCCCGGGGTTGGTCAGCCGCAGTTCGGAGGAGGAGCCGACGGCGGCCGAGCCACCCACGATCCAGGACACCGCCGCCGGCGGGACACAGGGGGCGGCGGTCAGGCCACGCAGGTCGCCCGCAGCGGTCAGGGTGGTGACGGTACCGATGGCACCGGCTGAGGTCGTGCCGGGGGTTTCGACGGCGAGGATGCCGCCGTCGGCAGCGTTCAGCGTGGTGTGGGCCTCCTCAAGCTCCTGGGAGTCATAGGTGAGGGTGGAGGCGGCGTCCAGGACGGTGATAGTGGTGGCCGCAGTAGTCTCGGCCAGGTCGACGCCGTCGATGGTGTTGTTCGGCGCCGCGGGACAGGCGTAGACCACGTCGGCAGCGGGAGCCGGGACGCTGGTGGCGGCCACGTCCTGGCCGGTGGCACGGGGCGTTCCGGTGCCCCACCAGGTCAGGGCCAGGACCGCCGCCAGGATGAGGCAGGCGGAGGCAATGCGGGCGGTGAGGGCGAGTAGTCGGCGTCGGGGCGTGCTCATACGGTGCTCCTCTGGCGACGCAGGGGCAGGGCGATGAGGGCGGTGATGACCCAGACGATCTGAATGCAGCGGGCGACGAGGTTGCTGTGGAGGGAGCCGTGGGTGACGACGAGTTCGCCGGAGTCGGCGGGGACGGTGAAGGCCTGGCGCCAACGGCCGACGGAACCGGCGGGGGCGACGGTTTCCAGAGTTTCACCGTTCAGGGTTGCGTGCCAGGCGCCGTCGGCGCGTTCAGCCAGTACCAGTACGCGCTCGGCGGTTCCCGCATCGAGGGTGGTGCGCAGCATGGGGGCGGATGCGGGCACGGTGACGGCGTTTCCGCTGGCGGCGACAAGCGTGGCGCGCGCCGATTCGACGGCGCCCTCCGGGGAGACGCGCCAGGAGGTGCCCGAGGCGGTGCGGGCGAGCTGTTCGAGGCCCGGGGTGGCTTCGAGGCCGGCTCGAGCGGAGGCGGTGAGGTCATCGCCGGAGGCGTCCGTCAGCACGACGACGGCGATGTCGTGGGCGGCTAGGCCGTCGGCGACGTCCTCGTCTTGGCCGGTGATGGCCCGCACCACGAGGTCGGTCAGTTCGGCGTCGGCGGGGTCGGCCAGCTCGGTGGGTAGCGCGCCGTCGGCGATGCTGGGGGCGTGGGTGGCGGCGGGGACGCGTTCAGTCAGCTGGGCGAACAGGACGTCGGGTACCACGTCGGTCAGCTGGGCGCCGTCGCCGCGCCAGACGCGCACGAGCAGCCCGGATTCGGTGGAGGTGAGGACCAGGACCCGTCCGGACGCAGCGGAGGACTGAATCTCCGAAGCGATCACGGGGATTTGCGTGCCGGCGGGCCGCAGCGCCAGGATGGCCGCGTCGGCACCGGTGGTGGTGGAGCCGTGAGCGCGCAGAGCCCAGGCGCCACCCACGGTGAGGGGGACGGCGGCGGCGATGACGCTAATGCCCACGAGGCCGGCGCGTCCCCAGCGCCTCCAGCCGGTGGCGTGGGCGGGTAGGGCGGCGTATGCGGCGTCGCCCGCGGCCACGGCGGCGGTGAGCAGGCCGGCCAGGGCGAAGGAGATCCCGGTGCCGGCCCAGGAGGTAACGGTCAGGCTGCCGCTGCCGTCGGCCTGGGTGCCGACGGCGGTGATGACGCGGGTGCTGACGGCGGCCAGGGCCAGGCCGCCCAGCGTCATGAGGAAGCCGGCCCGGGCGCGGTGTCCGCGCCGCCCCGAGGTGAACAGGCCGCAGACGGCGGCTGCGGGAACGACTGCGAGCAGGACCTTGGCGGCGAGCGCGAGGGCGGGGTCGGTGAGCAGCGATTCAACATCGACCGGCATGCCCAAAATGGTTTCGATGGTGCTGGGCGGGGCGGAGACGATTGGTAGGCCGGTGTCGGTGAGGAGGTAGCGCGCGGCGTCGGTGGCGCCGTCGGCGCGGGCCAGCGAGCCCGCCCGCCACCAGGCGGGGGCGGCGGTGGCCACCACTGGCACGAGCGTGAGCAGTAGCCGCAGTGCGCTGCGGCGCACCAGCAGGCACAGCAGGATCAGCCCGACCACCACGAGCGCGGCCGTGACCGGGGCTGCGGCCACGATGAGGCTGAACAGCAGTCCGGCGACCGCGGCGGCCGTGGGCGAGCCCGGGCCGTAGGCCTCCGGCGGAGCCGGGATGCGCGCGGCGGCTTGAGTGGGCGTCTCGGCGTCCGCCACATCGACGAGTGCGGGGGTAGCGGTATCGGCGGGCTCGGGCCATTCCTGCCCGGAATCTTCAGCGGAATCGTCGGGATTATCCGAGCCGTCCGCACCCGCGCCGTCCGGCGACGGCTCGGCGACGACGTCGTGCGGCATGGAGGCAGGATCCTCGTCCTGCGGCTCGGGGGCGGCATCGTCGTCGGCCAGCACCGCCAGATCCTCCATGCGCGCCGAGGCGAAGCGGTCCAGTTCGGCCTTCTCCTGCGCAGTGGCGTGGTGAGCGCCGACGAGCCCGGACAAGACCACGTCGCGCCGGTCCGCCCCCACCGCCCGGGACAGTGCGGTCAGCGCCCATGGCAGGGTCACATGCACCATGACGGCGGTCAGGCGTCCCTGCCCAACGGCGAGCATGAGCGTGGGAGCCAACGCCCATACGCAGGCCGCCCAGGCGCGCAGCGCATGACGGCGGGTGACGGTGCCGGCGGCGTACCAGGCGCCGAGGGCCGCCAGCGGGATCGCCAGGATGAGGAGTAGATGCACCAGGGCGTCGCCGTCGAGCCCGAGCCAGGAGCCGATGGCCACGGGCACGGCCAGCACGGCGAACAGGGGGGTCAACGCCGCGGGGTAGCCGTCGCCGGAGGCCGCCCAGGTGGACCAGGCGGCGTCCCACAGCTCACGCCAACTCGCCCCCAGCCCCGGCAGGGCGCCGCCGGTGAGGGTGCGCACGAACAGAACCTGGGACAGGCCGAAGCCGGCAATCGCGGTGACCACGAGCAGCGTGGCGACCAGCACGAGACGACGACGCCGGGTGAGCGCGGCCAGTTCACGCTGTTCGAGCTCGCTGCGAGCGGCAGCGCGGGCGACGCGTTCGCGTTCCTGGCGGCGCCGATCGCGGCGGGTGGCGCGGATGTCGGCGGGGCGCACGTACAGCTCGGCCAGCACGGCGCGGCGCACGCTCTGGTGCGCGGCCAGGCGCCTGCGGCCGCGGCGGATGATGGTGCCGCGGCGGGCGACGGCGAGGGCTGCCGCCATCTCGTCGCGGGCCAGCGCAGGGGTTTTGGTTAGCAGCCGCCAGGCGGCGCGGGCCACGCCGAGGAGGACAATCCACGCCAGCAGCAGTGGTACGGGTTGGGCGGAGAAGGTGGCCCATGCGGTCAGCTGGGCGATGCGCCGGGCTCGGAAGGAGCGATCCGGGTCGGGGTCGGAGACGGCCGTGGTTGGGGCTGAGTCGGGCCCGGCGTCGGCGCGGTGGGGGGCGTGGGGCTGCTGGGC
>NZ_JAWDJJ010000350.1:0-1187 GCF_032465695.1 Actinomyces sp. MRS3W | reverse complement strand
TCTCCGGCCCGGCCCGCACCGTGCAGTCCGCTCCGGCGCTCCTCTGGCCTGCCCCCGTCCCGGCGTTGCTCTGGGCCGTACCGGCTCGGCGGCGTGAATCGTCAGGGCGGTGGGCGGGGCGATAAGCTCGGATCTAGCCCGCTGCCCGTTACTCACGCGCCTTGAAAGGACGAGGATGTCTGACGCACGGCTGGAGACCGCCGGTATTGAACCCGGCGTCAACCATGTCTCTCGCACGCCCGACTGGATGCTGCCCACCGCCCCCGGCCCGGGACGCGGCCGACACCTGCCGCCCCGCGCCTGGCTGAGCTCCAACGCGCCCCGGCTGAGCCTCAACGGCGCCTGGACCTTCCGCCTCCACGCCGTCGCCCACCCCGAGGGGCTGGACGCCCACGGCGCACCCGTGGAACCGAACTTCGAGATCGCCGACGCCTCTCTTGGCCCGTGGGGCGAGATCGACCTGCCCGCCCACTGGGTGCTCACCGGTGACGGCGAGCGCGGCCTGCCCTGGTACACCAACGTCCAATACCCCATCCCCGTCGATCCGCCCCACGTCCCGGACGAGAACCCCACCGCCGACCATGTACGCACCTTCTGTCTCCCCGCCGACTGGGGCCTGGGGGAGGACGGTGCCCGGGAGGTGCTGCGCCTGGACGGGGTGGAGTCCTTCGCCTCCGTATGGGTCAACGGCACCTGGGTGGGCACCACCCAGGGCTCCCGGCTGCCCAGTGAACTCGACGTCACCGGCCTGCTCGCCCCCGGGGAGAACACGGTGGCCGTGCGCGTGTCCCAGTGGTCGCCCGGCACCTACGTGGAGGACCAGGACCAGTGGTGGCTGCCCGGCATCTTCCGTGACGTCACCCTCCTGCACCGACCCGCCGGCCGGGTCGACGACGCATTCGTGCGCGCCGACTACGACCCCGCCACCGGCGCCGGCACCCTCGAGGTGGACGTCGACGCCCCAACCGAGGCCTTCCCGGTGCGCGTGGAGGTCCCCGAACTCCGGCTCTCCACGTCCCTGACCGGCCCCGGCACCGCCCATCTGACGGCCCCCGCCGTCGAGCCCTGGAATGCGGAGGTTCCGCGTCGCTACGAGGTCGCCGTCATCGCCCGGGACGAGGCCGTGCGTCTGCACACCGGTTTCCGCCGCCTGGAGGTGGTCCGCGGTCAGGTGCGCGTCAACGGGC
>NZ_JAWDJJ010000349.1:0-1328 GCF_032465695.1 Actinomyces sp. MRS3W | reverse complement strand
CGATCATGGTGATGGCCCCGAAGCGGGTCAGGCGCCGCCAGAGCTGCCGAGCCTCGAAATCCTGTCCGGCGCGGGTCGCTTTGATCATCCACCAGGCGGAGACGCCCAGGATGATGGTGCCGGCCAGCAGGAAGGCGGAGGCGAGGACGTGGATGATCGTGGTCCACAAGATCTCGTTGCCGAGCACCGCGAAGAACCCGCCGATGCCGTCGAGCTCGGCCCGGCCGGTGTCCGGATTGACGACGGCGCCCACCGGATGCTGCATCCAGGAGTTGGCGGCGAGGATGAAGAAGGCGGACAGGTTCGTACCCAGCGCCACCATCCAGATGCACAGGTTGTGCAGCCAGGGGGACAGGCGGTCCCGGCCGAAGATCCACAGCCCGAGGAACGTCGACTCCATGAAGAAGGCCAACAGCGCCTCGAAGGCGAGCGGCGCCCCGAAGATATTGCCGACGAAGCGGGAGTACTCCGACCAGTTCATGCCGAACTGGAACTCTTGGACGATGCCGGTGGCCACGCCCAGGGCGAAGTTGATGAGCAGGATGTTGCCGAAGAACCTGGTGGCCACGTTCCACTGCTCGTTGCCGGTGCGCAGGTAACGGGTCTCCATGAGTGCGACGAGCGGTGACAGGCCGATCGTCAGCGGCACCAGGATGAAGTGGTAGACGGTGGTGATGCCGAACTGCCATCGGGCCAGGTCGAGGGAGTCGAGCGCCATCGGGACCGCCAACGTTGCCAGGCTCATCTGCGCCGCCTTTCGCGAGGAACCACGGGAAATATAAGAAGGCCCTTAAAAGAGCCCGTGAAGGAATAGGCTCAGTATAGGTGCCGGGTGACGGCGTGTCGTGAAAACGGTGCGACTCGTTATCGGGCGTGGGGTGCGACGACGGCGTCCGCTGTTGGCGTGATGGGAGCGTCACGGGGCAAGATCGACGTCGGAGGGCTACACGTGTGGGATACTCGCTTTGGCACCGGCCGCCCCGTACCGGCAACCGGTGTCCGAACCTCGGCCGAGACCGCCCGGAAGACTTGCGCCGCCTTGAGCGCCGCCGCACTTCCGCAACGTGCGAGTTCCGCCGCAGGCCGGCGCCGCAAGGCGCACACGTAGGCTTTTCGCTCCCCGGCGGGGAGCACGACCGCGCCACGGCGCCGCGGGTACGGCGGAGCTGTAGCGCCCGAAAGTGCAGATAGACCCATGTCCCCTTCGTCATCGCGCTCAGCGGACCCCTCCACCCCCGACTCCAAGGACACCGTTCCCCAGGCGCGCCCTCGCCGTCACCGCCGGGTCACGGCCGCCGTCACCGCTCCCGAAGCCGCCCCTGCCCAGC
>NZ_JAWDJJ010000348.1:0-9354 GCF_032465695.1 Actinomyces sp. MRS3W | reverse complement strand
CTTCCCGGCATCCGCCGCCCGTGATACTCCCCTCACCCCACCCCTTGACAGGACAAAACGGGACACCCTAAAGTTCCTCACACGTCATTGCTGACGCGCGTTACCACATTTGCTGGCAGCGCCGCTTCACACCCCAAGACCAACCATGACGGTCGGCGAAGGAGCCACCATGAATACGAAGCAGAAACTTGGAGTCGGAGTGATCTCCCTGGGCTGGATGGGACGTCTGCACGCCCGCAGCTATCGCGCCCTGTCCGAGCGGTTCCCCGAGCTGGGAGTCGAGGCCCGCCTGGTGGCCGCCGCCGACCCGATCGAAGACGCCCGCCGGGACGCCGTCGAGAACCTCGGCTTCGAGCGGGCCTACTCCGACTACCGCGAGCTGCTGGCCGATCCGGACATCGACGTCGTCTCCATCGCCTCCCCCAACTATCTGCACGAGGAGATCGCCCTGGCCGCCATCCAAGCCGGCAAGCCCTTCTGGATTGAAAAGCCCATGGGCACCTCTGCCGAGCAGTCCCGCACCATTGCCCAGGCCGCCGAGGCCGCGGGCCTGGTCACCGGCGTCGGTTTCAACTACCGGCATGTGCCCGCGATCGAGTACATGCGCCAGCTCATCCGCTCCGGCGAGCTTGGCCGCATCACCAACGCCCGCGTCTGGTTCATCGCCGACTACAACTCCTCTCCCCGCAGCCCGCTCACCTGGCGCGCCTCCCGGGAGAAGGCCGGCGCCGGCGTCGTCCCCGACCTCATGAGCCACGGCGCCGACCTGGCGCAATACCTCATCGGTCGCATCGCCTCGGTGACCGCGCTGACGGATACCTTCATCACCGAGCGGCCCATCCCCACCAAGATGGGCATCGGCCACTCCGGCTTTGAGATTGGCGACGAGGTCGGCGAGGTGGAGAACGAGGACTATGTGGGCTTGCTGGCCCGCTTCGACGGCGGTGCGGTAGCCACGATGGAGTCCTCCCGCGTGAGCGTGGGTCCGCGCGCCGAATACGTGGTGGAGGTCTACGGCACCGAGGGGTCGGTGCGGTGGAACTTCGAGCGGCTCAACGAGCTTGAGGTCTGCCTCGGCGTCGACGGCGGCCCCACCCACGGTTACCGCCGCGCCATGGCGGGCCCCGCCTGGGGTGAGTGGCACCGCTACCAGCCCGCCATCGGCACCTCCATGGGCTTCGACGACCTCAAGTCTATTGAGGCCGCCCAGTTCGTCCGCTCCGTCCTGACCGGCCGGCAGCACGCACCGTCGGCCGCCGACGCCTGGTGCGCCGCCGAGGTCGACACCGCTATCGTCGCCTCCGCCGCCGACGGCCAGTGGCACGACGTCGCCCGCGTCGAGGGCCGCACCACGTTCGACGCCTGACCCGCCAGAGACCCAGACAGCCCTCAGCCCCAGGAGACTCCATGAGCAACACCGCTCCCCCAATGCTGCAGACCCTCACCACGTCTCAGATGCAGCAGGCCGTGGACGCCACCCCGCCGTCGGGAAAGCACCGCGGCATTGTCGCCGTCGCCGCCGTCGCCACCATCGGCTCGCTGCTGTTCGGCTATGACACCGGCGTCATCTCCGGCGCTCTGCCCTACATGTACATGCCCCACGCCGCCGACGGCCTGCAGCTGACCAGCCTCGAGGAGGGGGCCGTGGGCGGCACGCTGCTCATCGGCGCGGCCTTCGGCGCCCTGTTCGGCGGCCGTCTATCCGACCGTTACGGGCGCCGTCACAACATCACCATGCTGGCGGTGATCTTCCTCATCGGCGCGTTGGGCACCACCTTCTCCCCCAATGTGTGGGTCATGTACCCCTTCCGCTTCATCCTGGGCCTCGCCGTCGGAGGCGCCTCCGCCACCGTGCCCGTGTACCTGGCGGAGACCGCGCCCAAGCGCATTCGCGGTTCGATCGTGGCCATCGACCAGCTCATGATCGTCACCGGCCAGCTGCTCGCCTTCACCATGAACGCGATCATCTCCACCACGCAGGGCGGCCCACAGCTGACCATCACCGAGGATCCCTCGGGAACCTTCGCGCCGGGCACCTACGTCTACGACGACATCACCGCGCTTCAGGCCTCCCAGGGCGGCACGCTCTCCAACACCGACTACCACGCCTTCCTCGATCAACTGGTGATCTCCTCCGGCAATGGCATGACCTGGCGCTACATGCTGGTGCTGTGCTCGATCCCCGCCGTCGCCCTGTGGATCGGTATCCGGCTCATGCCCGAGTCCTCACGCTGGTACATCGCCAAGGAGCGCCTGTACGACGCCATTGGCGCCCTCAAACGCGTCCGTAACGAGGCCGTCGACGGCCCCATCACCGACGAGCTCATGGAGATGACTGAGTCGCGCCGCCACGAGCTGGCCGAGGCCGCACAGGCCAAGGGCCTGGGCTACGTGTGGTCCACCCCGTGGCTGCGCAAGCTCATGGGGGTCGGCATCTTCCTGGCCATCATCAACCAGACCACGGGCGTCAACACCATCATGTACTACGCCCCCAAGGTGCTGGAGTACGCCGGTATGTCCACCTCCTCCTCCATCACCGCGCAGGTGGCCAACGGCGTCATGAGCGTGGTCGGCTCCGCGATCGGCATCTGGCTCATCGGCCAGTTCCGCCGCCGTCAGATCCTCATCGCCGACGTGACCGGGGTGGGCATCTGCCTTCTCGGCATCGCCGCCACCTTCCAGTTCCTCATCGCCCCGCACATGGCCGATGGCACCACCCCACCCACCTGGGCCGCCTTCCTGGTGCTCGGGCTGATGGCCGTCTTCATGCTCATCGTCCAGTCCTCCAACGGCACCGTGGTGTGGACGATGATGGGCGAGATCTTCCCCGCGAACGTACGCGGCGTCATGAACGGCACCGCCATCTTCTGCATGTGGATCGCCAACGCAATCATCACCTGGACCTTCCCCACCATGATGGAGAAACTGGGCGGCGGGCTGACTTACACCTTCTACGGGGTGCTCAACCTCATCGTCGCCGTGGTCCTGTTCAAGATCATGCCCGAGACCCAGGGGCGTTCCCTGGAGCAGATCGAGCGGGATATGGAGGTGCGCTACTCCTGACCAGCTTCCCCGCCAGCATCCTGCCCCTGCCACCACGCACCCAATTATGTTCTTACAATAAGGTGCGCATCGGGCATAACCATACGTCGCTGCGCGACGCCACACCCCATCCTCACACCCCGTGAAGCACATCAAAGGAGATCATCATGAGCTTCCGTCTTGACCCCACCACCGCCATCACCGACCCGCACGGCATTACCTGGGGCATGCACCCCATCGCCTGGCGCAATGACGACATCCCGGAGGTCGGCGCCTTCAACACCCTAGAGGACATGCTCCTGGACCTGGCCGACTTGGGCTACCGCGGCACCGAGGTCGCCGGCTGGTACCCCACCAAGGAGGTCACCAAGGAGCGCGCCGACGCCCGCGGCATCCAGATCGTCGCCCAGTGGTTCTCCTCCTTCATCGTGCGCGACGGCGTGGACGCCGTCATCCCCGAGTTCACCGCCACATGCGAGTACCTGCGCTACCTGGGCGCCACCCGCATCGTCGTCTCGGAGCAAACCGGATCCGTCCAGGGCCAGCGCGACATCTGCATCTTCACCAACAAACCGGTCCTCACCGACGAGGAATGGCCGGTTCTGGCGGCGGGCCTGAACCGCCTGGGAGAGATCGCCAAGGAACATGGGCTCACGCTCGTCTACCACCACCACCTGGGCACGGTCGTGCAGACCAAGGAAGAGACCATCAAGCTCATGGAGCTCACCGACCCGGACAAGGTCAGCCTCCTGTTCGACACCGGCCACGCCTTCGTCGGCGACGGCGACGTCATGGGACTGCTCAAGGACACC
Organism: Actinomyces sp. MRS3W; assembly: GCF_032465695.1. NCBI lineage: Bacteria > Bacillati > Actinomycetota > Actinomycetes > Actinomycetales > Actinomycetaceae > Actinomyces > Actinomyces sp. MRS3W. The sequence goes on along the minus strand of NZ_JAWDJJ010000348.1, from coordinate 5,500 downwards.
ATCGACCGCATCGCCCACGTCCACTTCAAGGACGTACGACCGGACAAGATGGAGGAGTCCAAGCGACTCGAGCGCTCCTTCCTCGACTCCTTCCTGGCGGGCATGTTCACCGTGCCCGGGGACGGCATGATCGACTTCACCGAGCCCTACAAGTTCCTCATCGACCACGGCTACCGCGACTGGATCCTGGTCGAGGCCGAGCAGGACCCGGCGATTGCCAACCCGCACGAGTACGGCGCCAAGGCCCGCAGCTACATCGAGTCCGCGCTCTTCACCCTCTGAGCCCTTCCACCAACGCGCCCGCCGGCCTTCGTCATGGAGATCGGCGGGCGCAACCATAGCTGTCACAATCCCTGATAAACGGGCCCGCAGCCGCGAACCGCGTTTCTCAGAGCGTTGGAATCATGCGGCCCCGCCGCACGGCCCCAGGCCGGCTGACGGCGTTCGTCAGGGATTGTGACACTCATCCGCTCCAGCAGCAGTGAGGCCCCGGGGTTGATCAACCCCGGGGCCTCACTGCTCGCCGCCAATGGCAGCAGGCGTCGGTGTTACAGGCTCATGTCCACCACGGCGCGACCCTGGATCTGCCGGTTGCGCAGGGCGTCGTAGCCGGCCCCCGCCTCCTCGAGCGAGAAACGGCGGGAGACAACGTCCTTGTAGTTGATGATCCCGCGGGCGGCCAGGTCGACGACGGCGGGCAGGTCCTGCCGCGTGCGAGCACCGTAGGAGCCGAGGATCTTCTGCGAACGACGCACCGTGCGGTTGATCTCGACCTCCGCCGTCTGCACGCCGGCACCCAGACCGATGGGAACCATGCGGCCGCCGTCGGCGAGCACATCCAGCGCGGTCTTCCACGTGGCGGGGATACCGAGCGCCTCGAAAGCGACGTCGACGCCCTTGCCGCCGGTGAGCTTGAGGACTTCCTCGCGAGCGTCCTGAGTGACGGAATTGACGACGGCGGTGGCGCCGTAGCCGGGCATGGGAGCGAGCTTGTCGTCGGAGACGTCGATGGCGATGACCTGGCTGGCGCCGAAGGCGCGGGCCACCTGGACGATGTTGGTGCCGACCCCGCCGGTGGCGACGACGGCGACGGTCTCCCCGAAGCGCAGGTCGGCGCCGCGGCGCACGGCCCCGTAACCGGTCATGGCGGCGCAGCCGAGGATGGCGCCCGGGATCAGATCGAGGGTGTCGGGGACCGGGGTCACGGAGGTGGACGGAATGACGGCGTACTCGGCCAGGCCGCCCATGGAGTACATGTAGATCGGGTCGCCCTCGAGGGTGGCCAGGCGGGTGGTGCCGTCGTAGAGCAGGCCCTTGAGGCGGTTGAGGTCGAAGAAGGGGCCGCACAGTTCGTCGTGGCCGGAGGCGCAGGCCTCGCACTGGCCGCAGGGCATGAGGAAGCCGCCGGCAACATTCTGGCCGACCTTGAGGCCGGTGTGCTCATTGCCGGGACCGACCTCCACGATGGTGCCGGTGACCTCGTGGCCGAGGACGGCCGGCATCGGGAAGGCGATGGCGCCGCCGATCACGTGCAGGTCGGAGTGGCACAGGCCGCAGGCTGCGACCTTAATGAGGACCTCTCCGGCCTTGGGGTGCGGGGTGCGGATGGTTTCGACCTCGAGGCCGACCTCGGGGTCGCGCAGCACCGCGGCGCGCATGGTGTCGGGGATGGTGGTGTTCTGGACTGCTTCGTTGCTCGTCATGGTGGGTGTCTCTCTCGAAGGGGACGCGACGATCGCGCCTGCGGCTCAAGGCCTACATGCAGCGTACCACACCGAAACAGGTTTTGTCCGGACAAAGTGTGCCTACGCGCCAGCACACTCTCTGAAGCCACATCCGCTCCACCCACTGCACCCACTCCCGCGAGTGCACCAGAACCCGCGGCCCACCGCGCACTGCGGCACCCGCGGTCCACGAACATTTATCCTGACAAATCTCTTGACTTCCAGATTCACGCGCGTGAACAATAGAGGCAGCACGGCTGCACGAGCATGCGGTGCATCGGAACGCCCGTCAGCGAAGACCGGCGCGAACAGAAGGATCAGTTTCCATGTCCCAGTCCCCTACAGAACTCACAAGGGCGGAGATCGACGATCTCGTCGCCAAGACGCCACCCTCGGGCAAGCGCCGTTCTGTCGGCTTCGTCGCCGTCGTCGCCACCCTCGGCTCGCTGCTCTTCGGCTATGACACCGGTGTCATCTCCGGCGCCCTGCCCTACATGTACCTGCCCCACGATGCCGGCGGCCTGCACCTGAACTCGGTGGAAGAGGGCCTGGTCGGCGGCACCCTGCTGCTGGGTTGCGCCTGCGGCGCTTTCTTCGGCGGGCGCCTGTCGGACAAGTACGGGCGCCGCCACAACATCCTGCTACTCGCCGCCGTCTTCTTCGTCGGCGCACTGGCCTGCACCTTCGCCCCCAATATCTGGGTGCTCTACCCCGCCCGCGTCGTGCTCGGATTCGCCGTCGGAGGCGCCTCCGCCACCGTGCCGGTCTACCTGGCAGAGACCGCCCCGAAGTCGATCCGCGGCACGCTGGTCGGCATCGACCAACTCATGATCGTCACCGGTCAGTTCCTCGCCTTCGCCCTCAACGCGCTCATCGCCAACATCACCGGCGGCCCCGAGGCCACCGTCGCCTCGGTGGCCAGCGGCACCGTGGCCACCGTCGACGGCGTGGAGACGGTGATCGAGGCCGGCCAGACCTACTCCTGGGATGTGCTCAAGACCCTGAGCTCCACCGCCAACCTCATCGTCTCCTCCGGTAATGGCAACACCTGGCGCTATATGCTCGTCATCTGCTCGATCCCCGCCATCGCCCTGTGGCTCGGCATGCGCATGATGCCGGAGTCCTCCCGCTGGTACGCCGCCAACCGCCGCTACGCGGAGGCGATCGCGGAGCTGCAGCGCGTGCGCAAGCCGAGCGACGACATCGCCGGTGAGATCGACGAAATGATCGAGATCAACCGCCGTGAGGCCGCCGAGGAGCACTGGAACCTGGGCCGAGTCTTCGCTACCCGGTGGACCCGCAAGCTTCTCATCATCGGGGTGCTCGTCGGAATCTTCAACCAGACCACCGGAGTCAACACCATGATGTACTACGCGCCCAAGGTCCTGCAGACGGCGGGCTTCGGCACCCAGGCCGCCATCACCCTCAACGTCCTCACCGGCGTCGCCTCCGTTATCGGCTCCGCCGTCGGACTGTGGTTCCTGGCCCGCTTCTCCCGGCGGCAGGTCCTCCTCGGGGGCACGATCGGCCTCACCGTCATGCTGTGGGTCATGACGGCCGTCTTCCTTTTCGGCATCAACCCCCACCTCGACGACGCCGGCAACGTCCTGGCCTCCATGCCCACCGCGGTGCCCTACCTCGTGATCGTGGTCATCATCGTCTACATGTTCTTCATGCAGTCCGGTAACGCCCCCGCCTCTTGGGTACTCATGTCCGAGCTGTTCCCAGCGAAGATGCGCGGGGCTGCCATGGGCTTCTCCGTGCTGTGCCTGTGGATCATGAACGCCATCATCACCTTCGTGTTCCCCAGCATGATGAGCAACCTGGGCCCGGTGATCACCTACCTCATCTTCGCCATCGTCAACGTCATCGCCGTGGTGTACATGTGGCGCAACGTTCCGGAGACGAAGTACTCCTCGCTGGAGGAGCTCGAGGAGAACTTCCAGGCCCGATACAACTGAGGTCATCCGGGCTAGCGCCGACAGCCAAGGATCGTCCTGACCGACGGCGTCCGGGGACGCACACCAGGCCGTTGCCCTACCGCCGTCAACCGACGCCATCCTGTACCGGCAGCATCGGATAGAGTCCCTCCCGTCCGCCCGCACGCGGACGGGAGGGAGCACGATGTCCGTCAATGGCCATGACGTCACCCAGTCCGACGTCGCCGCCGCGGCCGGGGTGTCACGCAGCCTCGTCTCCCTCGCCCTGAGCGGATCGCCGAAGGTCGCCGAGGAGACGCGCACACACATCATGCAGGTGGCCCACACGCTCGGCTACCGCATCAACGCCTCCGCATCCGCGCTGGCGCGCCAGCGCTCCACCACCATCGGGCTGGTCCTTCCCAATCTCCGCAACGCCTTCTTCGAGCAGGTCTCCCGCTCCCTCGACGACGCCGCAGCCCAACAGGGCCTCACCGTATTCGTCGCCGTCGGCGCGGAGAACCAGGAGCGACTAAGGCGCGCCATCGATTCCCTGCTGGGGGTGCGCGTACTCGGCATCGTCCTGGTTTCTCCGTGGCTGACCGACGCGCAGCTCGTCGCACTCGGCGAGGAGGCGCCCACGTGCCTCATCGGTCGGCGCCCGCCCGGCGGGCATGTGGACTCCGTCCACATCGACGAGGACCACGCCGCCCGGGTCATCGTCTCCCACCTGGCCTCCCGCGGCGTGGGCTCGCTGGGCTACGTCGCCCCCAGAGTCGTCGACGACGCCTCACGCCTCAACCGGGAGGAATCCCTGCGCCGGGCCGCGCACGCCGCCGGCATGACCCTGACCACGGAGGAGGCCGGCGACGACGACGCCGGCGCCGCCATCCGCCGCCTGCTCGGATCCGGCACACCGGGTATGGGGCTCGTTGCGCACAATGACATGCTCGCCATCGACGCGGTCGCGGTACTGCGCGAGCTGGGGCACGCCGGCACCGACCGTGTCCCATTGGTTTCCTACGACAACACCTACCTGGCTCGCCGCGCCGAGTTTGCGCTCACAAGCCTGGACCAGCCGGATCGGCGCATGGCCCACGAGGCCGTGAGGCTCGTCGTCGAGCGCGCCGCCGCCCTGGCCCGCAAACTGGACGCTCCGCCGGCGGCGCAGGATGTGCCCACGGAAGGGCATCTCGTCATCCGCTCCTCCTCGACCCTCTAGACGATCGATTCCAAGGGCAGGGGTCAGTGCGGGGCGGGTGCAGGCCGGGTGCAGGCCGGGGCAGCCGGCCAGTGCAGTGGCGTAGTCTCACCGAAACCGGCACTAATGACGTACCGAAACCGGCACTTGTCACGTACCGAGACCAGCCGAAGTGGCTGGCTGCCCTGGCCATACCAGGAAAGTGCGCCCGAGACTGGTGCGGCGACGTCGTTGACGCCCGGCATGCTCACCAGCAGAACCCCACCAGCGCCTGACGATTCGTCCTTTCCTGCGACGGTTCGGCACTTCGGCACAACGGTTCGGCATGCCCTGCGACGGTTCGGCACCCTAGCCGCCGAACCGTTGGCTGGCGGTGTCTGGTGGTGGTTGCACCGTTCCGGGTTTGAAGGAGTGGTTGGTTGTGGCACGTGGTGTGCGGGTTGCGGAGCGGGTGCGGTTGCGGGCCGTGGAGCTGGTTGAGCAGGGTCGGTCGGCTTCGTGGGTGGCCCGGGAGTTGGGTGTGGGCCGGTCGTCAGTGACTGACTGGGCCAGGGCGGCGGGTGTGGAGCTAGTGATGGGGGCCAGGGGCGGGAGTCTGCGGGCGTGGCAGGAGCGGCGGTGGGCGGTGCTTGAGGCCGCCGCGGCGGGTGTGGAGC
>NZ_JAWDJJ010000347.1:0-1322 GCF_032465695.1 Actinomyces sp. MRS3W | reverse complement strand
GTATCAGCTTGTGGGGCGGCCGCTTCACCGGCGGCCCCGCCGACGCCCTGGCGGCGCTGTCGGTCTCCACCCACTTCGACTGGCGCCTGGCCCGCTACGACATCGCCGGTTCCCGCGCACATGCCCGTGCCCTGCACGCCGCCGGCCTGCTGGATGCAGCCCAGCTGACCGGGATGCTCGATGCCCTCAGCCGGCTTGAGGACGACGTGGTCTCCGGAGCCTTCCGTCCCGACCCCGCCGACGAGGACGTCCACACCGCCCTGGAACGGGGGCTCATGGAATGCGCCGGAGATGACCTCGGCGGCAGGCTGCGGGCGGGCCGCTCCCGCAACGACCAGATCGCCACCCTGATCCGCATGTATCTGCGTGACCAGGCCCGCCACCTGGCCGGACTGGTGCTCGACGTCGTCGACGCACTCATCGACCAGGCGGCGGCAGCAGGAGAGGCGATCATGCCCGGCCGCACTCACATGCAGCACGCGCAGCCGGTGCTCGTCGCCCACCAGCTGCTGGCCCACGCCTGGCCGCTCATGCGTGACGTGGCGCGACTGGAGGACTGGGACGAACGCGCCGCCGTCAGCCCCTACGGATCCGGGGCGCTGGCGGGCAATACCCTCGGACTCGACCCGGACGCCGTCGCCGCCGACCTCGGCTTCGACGCGGCCGTCGAGAACTCCATTGACGGCACCTCGGCCCGCGACGTGGTTGCCGAATTCTCCTTCATCCTGGCCATGACGGCGGTGGACGTCTCCCGGCTCGCCGAGGAGATCATCATCTGGAACACCAAGGAGTTCGACTTCGTCACCCTGGACGACTCCTTCTCCACCGGCTCTTCCATCATGCCGCAGAAGAAGAACCCCGACGTCGCAGAACTCGCCCGCGGCAAGGCGGGTCGCCTCATCGGTGACCTGGCCGGACTGCTGGCCACCCTCAAAGCCCTGCCACTGGCCTACGACCGTGACCTGCAGGAGGACAAGGAACCGGTTTTCGACGCCGTCGACACCCTCGCGGTGCTGCTGCCCGCCGTGTCCGGCATGGTCGCCACCATGCGCCTCAATTACGCGCGCATGGCCGAACTCGCCCCGCAGGGTTTCTCCCTGGCAACCGACGTGGCCGAGTGGCTGGTCAAGCAAGGCGTGCCCTTCCGCCAGGCACACGAGCTCTCCGGCGCCTGTGTGCGCGAGTGCGAGCGACGCGGCATTGAGCTGTGGGAGTTGAGCGATGCGGACTTCGCCGCCATCGACCCCCGCCTCACTGCGCAGGTCCGGACGGTTCTATCCGCCGCCGGATCCGTCGCCGCCCGCGCTGGTCACGGCGGGACC
>NZ_JAWDJJ010000346.1:0-6093 GCF_032465695.1 Actinomyces sp. MRS3W | reverse complement strand
GGGTTGGGGACGACGTCGGAGAAGATCTCCCAGGCGATGCCGGCGTCGTCGAGCAGGTCGGTGATCCGCGTGGCGGTGCCGTTCTCCGCGAGGACCGGGTCGGTAACGATGAAGGCCTTGCCCAAGCCCCGGGCGGTGATCTCGGCAGGGATGTGGGCGATGGCGCCGCGTCCGAAGTAGCCGGTCTGGTTGAAGATCATGCGGTAGGTCATAAAGCGCTCTCCCTTGGTGCAGCTTGCTGTACCGGGCGTCGAGGGCGGATCGCCCTCATCCCCACCCGCAGTTGAAACGGTTTCATGAGGCTATCCTCAATGGGAAGGCCCGAAGGTCCCGTCCTCCCGGCGCGGCCTATTTCACGTTGGTAGGCCGCTTCGGCACCCCCGCCGTGGCGGCCGCCAGGGTAGGATCAAGCTGTCCGCCTTCTGTGTTCATGGCAGCGGAAGCGCGTTTCCCGGGCGCCAGTAGGTGTTCACCCGGACGCGCCACCTCGGAATGCTCCCGGGGGCAGTCCGCGCCACCGGACGGGAGCGTCGCCGTCATCGGCGTCGTCGGCCCGGTCAGGAGCGTCAGGGGAGCGGACCCGGGAACCGGGATGGACTCGGTGCCCGGACGGCATGGACCCGTCGGTTTTCGGTGGTGGCCTCCGGACCAGCGTGCGCGCCGCTCCGTGGGCCTCGATCGAAGGCCACGGTCCAGCCAATCGATCGACATAGAAAGAGACACGCTACATATGTTCCTTGACGACCCCGAGGTCACTGCCGCCGAGGCCGTGATTGACAACGGCCCCTTCGGCAAGCGCGTGGTCCGCTTCGAGACCGGACGCCTGGCCAAGCAGGCCGCCGGCAGCGCCATGGCCTACCTCGATGGCGAGACCACCGTCCTGTCGGCCACCACCGTGGGCAAGCACCCCAAGGACCAGTTCGACTTCTTCCCGCTCACCGTCGACGTGGAGGAGCGCCAGTACGCCGCCGGACGCATCCCCGGCTCCTTCTTCCGCCGCGAGGGCCGCGCCGGCACCTCCGCCATCCTCGCCTGCCGCCTCATCGACCGCCCGCTGCGCCCCTCCTTCGTCAAGGGCCTGCGCAACGAGGTCCAGGTGGTTGAGACCGTGCTGTCCATCCACCCCGACGACGCCTACGACGTGCTGGCCATTAACGCCGCCTCCATGTCCACCCAGATCGCGGGCCTGCCCTTCTCCGGCCCCGTCGCCGGCACCCGGCTCGCCCTCATCGACGGTCACTGGGTCGCCTTCCCCCGCTACTCCGAGCTCGAGCGCGCCACCTTCAACATGGTGGTCGCCGGCCGCGTGCTGGAGGACGGCGACGTCGCCATCATGATGGTTGAGGCCGGTGCCACTGAGAACGCCTGGGACCTCATCGCCGCCGGCGCCACCGCCCCCACCGAGGCCGTCGTCGCCGAGGCCCTGGAGGCCGCCAAGCCGCACATCAAGGTCCTGTGCGAGGCGCAGCTGGAGGTTGCCAAGCACGCTTCCAAGCCGACCGCCGACTTCCCGCTGTACCTGGACTACACCGACGAGCAGTACGACGCCGTCGAGAAGGCCGCCGAGGCCCACAACCTCGCCGGCGCCATCGCCACCGAGGGCAAGCAGGCCCGCGACGAGGCCACCGACGCCGTGCGCGACGCGGTGCTCGCCGACCTGGCCGAGACCTTCCCGGCCGAGGAGGACACCAAGGCCCTCAAGGCCGCCTTCCGCTCCGTGACCAAGAAGCTCGTGCGCCACCGCACCCTCACCGAGGGCGTGCGCATGGACGGCCGCGGTCTCAAGGATATCCGCACCCTGGCCGCCGAGGTCGAGGTGCTGCCGCGCGTGCACGGCTCGGCCATCTTCGAGCGCGGCGAAACCCAGATCATGGGCGTGACCACCCTCAACATGCTGCGCATGGAGCAGCAGATCGACGACCTGTCGCCGATCAAGCACAAGCGCTACATGCACCAGTACGTCTTCCCGCCCTTCTCCACCGGCGAGACCGGCCGCGTGGGCGCCCCCAAGCGCCGCGAGATCGGTCACGGCGCCCTGGCCGAGCGCGCCCTGGTTCCGGTGCTGCCCAGCCGCGACGACTTCCCCTACGCCATCCGTCAGGTCTCCGAGGCGCTCGGCTCCAACGGGTCCACCTCCATGGGCTCGGTATGCGCCTCCACCCTGTCGCTGCTCAACGCCGGTGTGCCGCTGCGCGCACCGGTGGCCGGCATCGCCATGGGCCTCATGCACGAGGAGATCGACGGCGAGACCAAGTGGGCCACGCTCACCGACATCCTCGGCTCCGAGGACGCCTTCGGCGACATGGACTTCAAGGTCGCTGGTACCCGCGACTTCATCACCGCCCTGCAGCTGGACACCAAGCTCGACGGCCTGCCCTCCGACGTGCTGGCCGGCGCCCTGGCGCAGGCGCGCGACGCCCGCCTGTTCATCCTCGACGTCCTCGCCCAGGCGATCGATGCCCCCGACGAGATGGCCCCGACCGCTCCGCGCGTGCTCACGGTGCACATCCCGGTGGACAAGATCGGTGAGGTCATCGGCCCCAAGGGCAAGATGATCAACCAGATCCAGGAGGACACCGGCACCGAGCTGACGGTGGAGGACGACGGCACCATCTACATCGGCGCCTCCGACGGCCCGTCCGCCGAGGCCGCCCGCGACGCCATCAACGCCATCGCCAACCCGCAGATGCCGGAAATCGGCGAACGCTTCGTCGGCACGGTTGTCAAGACCACCACCTTCGGCGCCTTCGTCTCCCTGACCCCCGGCAAGGACGGTCTGCTGCACGTCTCGCAGATCCGCCGGCTGGTGGGCGGCAAGCGCGTGGAGAACGTCGAGGACGTCCTCAACGTGGGCGACAAGGTCGAGGTGGAGCTGGCCGAGATCGACCAGCGCGGCAAGCTCAGCCTGCACGCCGTCCTCACCGAGGAGCAGCAGGCGGCCGAGGACGAGGCCAAGGCGCACCGCGCCGAGCGCGGTGAGGGCGACGGCGAGCGCCGTCCGCGCCGCCGCCGTGAGCGCACCGAGGAGGACGGCGAGCGCCGTGAGCGCCGTCCGCGCCGCCGCCGCATGCGCACCACCGAGTCCTCCGACGACGAGTGAGCGCTGCTCCTTCGTGCTACCGCGGCACTGAGGCCGCCTGAACATCCGGCTGGGGCCGGGAGCCTGTATGGGTTCCCGGCCCCACCGTTTGCTGCGCGCCGGGTCGGGGCAGGCCCATGAGCCGGCCGCACCCCTCTCACCGAAACCGGCACTAATGACGTGCCGAAACCGGCACTAATGACGTGCCGAAACCGGTCGATGTGGTTGCGCTTGCCGGTGCGCGTCGACGCCGAGGCGATAGGCTCGGGCGGTGACTCCTTCCGCACCCACCGGCCCCGACACCAGCTTCGCCGAGGTCCCCCTCACCCGCGGGCCCGCCGGCACCCCCGGCACCGAGCTGCACCTGACCGACGACGGCGCCACCATCCGCCGCTCCATCCTCCCCGGCGGCGTGCGCGTCATCACCGAGCATGTGCCCGCGCTGCGCTCCGCCTCCCTGGGCGCCTGGTTCGGTGTCGGCAGCCGCGACGAGCGCACCGGCCAGGAGGGCTCCACCCACTTCCTCGAGCACCTGCTGTTCAAGGGCACCGGCACCCGCTCCGCCCACGACATCGCCGAGGCCTTCGACATGATCGGCGGGGAGTCCAACGCCGCCACCTCCAAGGAGCACACCTCCTACTACGCCCGCGTCCTGGGCCCCGATGACCTGACCGCCCTGGACGTGCTCGCCGACATGGTCACCTCCTCCCGCCTGGACCCGGGGGAGGTGGAGACCGAACGCGGCGTCATCGTCTCCGAACTCGCCGACGCCGCCGACGACCCCGCCGAGATCGCCCAGGAGGCCTTCGCCCGCGCCGTCTTCGGCACCGACACGCCCCTGGGACGCCCCATCGGCGGCACCTATGAGACGGTCTCCGCCGTGCCCCGCGACGCCGTCTGGGAGCACTACCAGCGCACCTACGCCTCCGACACCCTCGTGGTTGCGGCCGCCGGCGCCGTCAACCACGAGGAGATTTGCGAACGGGTGACCGCCGACCTTGCCGCCGCCGGCTGGGACACCACCGGCGCCGTCGCCCCGCGCCCGCGCCGCTTCGAGACCGAGCCGACTGCCGCGCTGACCGTGCAGGACATCACCGTGGAGCGCGACGCCGAGCAGTCCCACGTCTACCTCGGCTGCCCGGGCATCCCCGCCCTGGACGAACGCCGCTGGACCATGAGCGTGCTCACCACCATCCTCGGCGGCGGCATGTCCTCCCGCCTGTTCCAGGAGATCCGCGAGAAGCGGGGCCTGGCCTACTCCACCTACGCCTTCGACACCGCCTACGCCGGTGCCGGCGCCTTCGGCCTCTACGCCGGCTGCGCCCCCGGCGACGTCGATGAGGTGCTGGCGGTCATGGCCGGCGAGTTCGAGTCACTGGCCGCCGATGGCGTCACCGAGCGGGAGCTGGAGCGCGCCCGGGGTCAGATTCGCGGCGCCATGGTGCTCGGCGGAGAGGACTCCCTGGCGCGCATGGGGCGGCTGGGCCGGGCCGAGGTTGTCACCGGTCGGCTGCGCTCCATGGAGGAGAACCTGCGCCGACTGGACGCGGTCACCGCCGAGGACGTGCGCGCCCTGGCCGCCTGGCTCGCAGGGCAGGACCGCTGCCGCGTCGTCGTCGGCCCGGGCGCCTGAAGTGCCGGATGATCCTGGTTAGGATGCCCGCATGAGTATTGCCGTTGCCGTTGTCGGCGCCGCAGGGCGCATGGGATCCACCGTCTGCCAGGCCGTTGAGGATGCCGAGGGCCTGGAGCTCGTCGCCCGCCTCGACGTTGGTGACACCATCAGCGCCGAGACCCTCAACGGGGCCGACGTGGCCGTTGATTTCACCCACCCGGCCGTCACCGAGGACAACGTGCATGCCCTCATCGACGCCGGCGTTGACGTCGTCGTCGGTACCACCGGCTGGACGGATGAGTCCTATGAGCGTGTGCGCACCCACCTGGCCCGGCCCGAGGCGGCCGGTCGCAGCGTCATCATCGCCCCGAACTTCGCTCTGTCGGCGGTGCTGACCATGAGCTTCGCCGCGAAGGCGGCCCGCTACTTCGAGTCCGCCGAGGTCATCGAGCTGCACCACCCGAACAAGGTGGACGCTCCCTCCGGCACCGCCATCGCCACCGCCCAGGGCATTGCCGCTTCCCGGCGGGACGCGGGCCTGGGAGCAGTTCCCGACGCCACCGAGACCGACCCCGACGGCGCGCGCGGCGCCGTCGTTGACGGCATTCACGTGCACGCGGTGCGCCTGCGCGGGCTCACCGCCCACGAGGAGGTCGTGCTCGGCAACCCCGGGGAACAGCTGACCATCCGCACCGATTCCTTCGACCGCGTCAGCTTCATGCCGGGCGTCATTCTCGCCGTGCGCGAGGTCTGCGGGCGCGAGGGCCTGACCATCGGCCTGGATCAGCTTCTGGACCTGTAGTTGCCTACAGGGCGGCGGCCCAGCAGTCCTCGGTGATGCCCTCGCCGACGGGCAGCTCGCGGTGAGAATCCGTGGGTGTCAGGCCCGCATCCTGGAGGAAGGAGGTCAGGGACTCATCCCCACGCACCGCCCAGATGAGCAGCACGTCGGCGCCGTGCGCCCGGGCCTGATCCGTGGCGGCGGCCAGTAGCCGAGAGCCGTGCCCGCATCGTTGCTGCTCCGGAGCGACGCCGAGGGCCGTGATCTCCAGACCCCGCGCGGCCGCGTCCGGGCCGACGCCGCCGGTCGCATCGCCGGGGGAGGGGGCTACGCCGACCAGCCCCACCACCTCGCCGCCTTCGCCAACGGATACGAGCACGCGATGTGTTGATGAGGGCGGAGCCAAGATCGCCTGTTCCCAGCCGGCGGCCACGACCGGCGCCGCCACCATGGCGGCCACGCCGTCCGGCAAGGGCGCGTCGTGTGCGGCCTGGTAGGCGGCTTCCAGGGACGCCAGCATGGTGGTGGCGTGCACTCGGCCGATCGCCTCGAGGTCCGCGAGCGTGGCTTCGCGCACAAAGCCGGCGGCCGCCGACGTCGAGGGGGAAACAGGGGGCG
>NZ_JAWDJJ010000345.1:0-1359 GCF_032465695.1 Actinomyces sp. MRS3W | reverse complement strand
CCGAGGGACCCATCGCCGAGCTGGGCGCCTCCACCGCCACGCTCTTCGGCAGGCGCCTGGGCTTGCCACGACGCTCGGTGCGGCTGCTCGCGGCGGCGGGGACGGCCGCCGGCATCGCCGCCGCCTTCAATACCCCGCTGGCCGGCGCGTTCTTCGCACTGGAGGTGGTGTTGGCGGACTTCACAGTCGACGCCTTCGCCTTCGTGGTCCTGGCCTGCGTATCCGCCACCGTGCTGTCCCACCATCTGCTGGGTACCACTTTGTCCGTGTCCCTGCCCGCCCTCGACCTGGACGGTGACGCCCAACTGCTGTGGGTGGCGCTGCTCGGTGTGGGTGGCGGCATCGTGGGCGTGGGCTTCTCACGATGCCGTTTTGTTGTGGGCGATCTGCTGCGCGGCGTCGCCGAGCGGCTGCGCGTACCGGCGTGGGCGAGGCCCGGGTTGGGGGGCCTGCTGGTAGGTGCCCTGCTGCTGGCCGTTCCGGAGATGTACGGGGAGTCCACGGCGGTTTTGGATCGCGCGCTTGACGGCGACTACACAGTGGCGGCGTTGCTGGGGCTGACGGCGACCAAGATCCTGGCCACCTCGCTGACGTTGGGGGTGGGCCTGGTCGGCGGCGTGTTCGCGCCCTCCCTGTGCATCGGCGCCACGCTCGGGGCCGCCTTCGGCACCGCCATCGCCCCGGGGTCCGCCGAGACGGCCGCCATTTTCGGTGTCATCGGCATGGGCGCGGTCTTCTCCGGTTCGGCCCGCGCCCCGATCACCGCCACCATCCTCATTATCGAGATGACCGGCCAGTACCACTTGCTGCTGCCGCTCATGCTGGCAGTTGCGCTGGCAACCACGATGAGCCGGTTCCTCACTCGCACCACCATCTACACCGAGGAGCTGCGCCGCCGCGGTGACGACATTGACGATCCGCTCCACGCCACCCTCGTGGGACGGGCAAGCGCCCGCTCCCTCATGCATGCGCCCCCGGCACTGCTCACCATCACCGATTCGCTCGCCCAGGCGGCCGAAGTGCTGCGCGCCGCCGGCGCACCCCGGCTGCCGGTAGTGCAGTCCCAGCCCGACGGCGAGTGGTTGGGTTGCGTCTCAGCGGTCGCCGTCGCCGAGGCCCGCGCTCGGGGCGAGCAGGCGCCGCGGCAGGTGGGTGATCTGGAAAAGGACCGCGCCCACATCGACGCCGACGCCGACGCCGATCGGGTGCTTGCCGCGCTCATCGACTCCCACCTGGAAGCACTGCCGGTCACCGCGCCGGGTGCTGCTGGACGGCTGCAACTCGTCGGCTGGGTGAGTCAGGAGGACATGGTGCGGCGCCTGTATCGGCAGCAGCGGCGGGCCGTTGAGGCAGCCGCAC
>NZ_JAWDJJ010000344.1:0-7624 GCF_032465695.1 Actinomyces sp. MRS3W | reverse complement strand
AAAGGTATGAGTGCATGAGATGGTCAGGACATTATGCCGCAAGAGGGGTAGCATGGCCGACAAGCGCCGCCGCCGAGTAGTGTTTGGCCATGGTTGGTCATGGCGCAGCCGTTCGGCAGCGCACCGAGGTTCGTACCCGTGTTCCTGAGGAGGTCTGGTGACAACGAGCGTGACTGCGGCGGCCGGCTTGGCCGCGATCGTCCCAGCGGCGACGGAACAGGGCGGCTTCGAGCCTCCCTCGCTTGACGACTTCTATCCCGAGGCCTTCGCGTTCCTGGGTACCCCTTTCGAACTCAACCGTGTCATGTTGGTGCGCATCATCATGACGCTCGTCCTGGTGGCGCTCTTCGGCATCGGGGCGGCACGGGCAAAAGTCGTGCCCGGGCGCTTCCAGAACGTGCTGGAGATGCTGCTGGACTTCGTCCGCAAGAACATCGCCGTGGAAATCCTGGGTGAGAAGTACGGCGCCCGCTACGCCCCCATCATCACCACGATCTTCCTGGGGGTCTTCTTCCTCAACATCTCCGGCATCCTGCCCGGCCTGCAGATCGCCTCTACCGGAATCGTGGGTATGCCGTTGGTTTTCGCGATGGTCTCGTACATCGCTTTCGTCTACGCGGGGATCCGTGCTAACGGCCTCGGGAAGTTCGTTAAGGGCTCCCTGGTTCCCGCCGGTGTGCCCGGGTTCCTCTACCCCCTCATCATTCCGGTGGAGTTCCTGTCCACCTTCGTGCTGCGGCCGCTCACGCTCACCGTCCGTCTCATGGCCAATATGATCTCCGGGCACCTGCTGCTGTCCCTGTGCTTCTTGGCCACCAACGCCCTGTTCGTCTACGCCACCGCGCAGCTCAAGGTCCTAGGCACCATCACCTTCGCGGCGGGTATCGTCTTCATCCTGTTCGAGGCATTCGTCGCTGCCCTGCAGGCCTACATCTTCGCCCTGCTCAGCGCCGTCTACATCGAGTCCTCGGTGCACATGCACTGACACCCACTGACCACAACGCATTCGCAGTTCCCAATATCCGAAGGAGAACCTCATGGGAATCACCGGCTCTATCGCGACGATCGGCTACGCACTGGCCACCGTTGGCCCCGCCCTCGGTATCGGCATGGTCGTGGCCAAGACGCAGGAGTCCACGGCCCGTCAGCCCGAGGTTGCCGGCGTGCTGCGCACCAACATGTTCATCGGTGCGGCCCTCATTGAGGCGCTGGGTCTGCTCGGCTTCGCCGCCGGCTTCGTCTTCTAAAGACGGTCGTGACCAGCATGTCAGTCGGAGCCGCAGTGCTGCCTACAGCCGGGACCCCGGAGGGGATCTTCCTCTTCGTCCCCCACCTGGCCGATCTGGTGTGGGGCACTATCTGCTTCCTCGTCATCGCCGTCGTCCTGGTCAAGTACGCCCTGCCGCGCTTCAACCAGGTGCTGGACGAGCGCACCGCGAAAATCGAGGAGGGCCTGGCCCTCACCGAGAAGGTCAAGGAGGAGCAGACCGGAGCCGAGGCCCGGGCTGCCCAACTGGTTGAGGATGCGCGACTCGAGGCCGCCAAGATCCGTGAGCGTGCCCAGACGGAGGCGGAGAAGATCCTCGCCGACGCCCGCGCCGAGGCCGCCGGTGAGGCGAACCGCGCCATGGAGGCTGCCGAGCGTCAGATTCAGGCGGACAAGCAGGCCGCCCAGATCTCGCTGCGTTCCGACGTCGGCCTGCTGGCCACCGACCTCGCGGAGAAGCTCGTGGGCGAACACCTGACGGATACCGAACTGTCCGGGCGCGTCATCGACCGGTTCCTCGATGAACTCGAGAACACGCCGGTCAGCCCCGCCTGGTCTTCACGGGCAGGAACGGTTCGGTGAAGACCGGGACCGCCGCCACGCGCGCGCTCACCGATGAGGCCTGGGCGCCCGTTCTGGCTGCCGCCGGGGCGCAGGGACAAGAGCTCGGCGAGCAGATCCTCGCCGTCGCCCACGAGATCGCCGCCAACCCGCTGCGCGGTCCCCTCACCGATCCGAACCGCGAGCCGGAGGACAAGGCCGCGCTGGCCGCTCGCCTATTCACCGGGCGCGCCGATGCGCGGGTCGTCGAGCTGCTGCAGGGCATGGTGCGGGGCCGCTGGTCCCGCCCCGTGGACATCATCAGCGCTCTGCACGACCTGGGTATCCAGGCGATCCTCTCCGGGGCTCGCGCCGGTGGCACGCTCGACGACGTCGAGCAGGAGGTCTTCACCGTCTCCCGCGAGGTCGCCGCCAACCGGGAGATCCGGCAGGCGCTGGAGCCGGCGCGGCGCACCAGCACCGACGCCCGCGTGCGCCTGGCCCGCCGGCTGTTCAGCTCGCGCATCTCCGGACCCGCCATGACCCTCGTGGTCTGGTGCGTACGGCACCAGCCGGAGGTCGCCGTCGGCGGGGTGCCCTACAACCTGCGCCGCGTCACCGAGCTGGCCGCCGCCATGCAGCACCGGGTTATCGCCGACGTCATCACCGCGGTGCCGCTGACCACGGCACAGAAGAACCGCCTGCGCGACATCCTGGCCCGCCGACTGGGGTTCGACATCGAACTCAACACCGAGGTTGACCCGTCCGTCATCGGCGGCGTCAAGGTCACGGTGCGCGACCTCGTCATGGACTCCACCGTGCGCCACTCGCTCGCGCAGCTGCGCACCACCCTGACCGGATGACACCCCTCACCCGGTCAACACAACCGCACGTACACCCGCGCCGCTGCCACAAGGCAGCCGCGATACCACAGCAAGGGACAGCGAAGGAGACGACAGATGGCTGAGACGACCATCACAGCGGAGGACGTCCGCTCCGCCCTGGACGAGTTCGTCGATTCCTACAAGCCGGCGGAGGTGGCCGCCGATGAGGTCGGGCACGTCGTCTTCGCCGCGGACGGCATCGCCCACGTCGAGGGCCTGCCCGGAGCCATGGCCAACGAGCTGCTCACCTTCGAGGACGGCACCGCCGGGCTCGCCATGAACCTGGACGAACGGCAGATCGGCGTCGTCATCCTGGGCGACTTCTCCGGCATTGACGAGGGCCAGGTGGTGCACCGCACCGGTGAGGTCCTCTCGGTGCCGGTCGGGGACGCCTTCCTCGGCCGCGTCATCGACCCGCTGGGCCGCCCCATTGACGGGCTCGGTGAGATCCATGCCGAGGGGCGGCGCGCCCTGGAGCTGCAGGCCCCCGGCGTCATGGCCCGCAAGTCCGTGCACGAGCCGCTGCAGACGGGGCTCAAGGCCATCGACTCCATGATCCCGATCGGCCGCGGCCAGCGCCAGCTCATCATTGGCGACCGCAAGACCGGCAAGACCGCCATCGCCCTGGACACCATCCTCAACCAGAAGGAAGCCTGGGAGACGGGGGACCCGAACCAGCAGGTGCGCTGCATCTATGTGGCCACCGGCCAGAAGGGCTCCACCATCGCCTCCGTGCGGGCCACGCTCGAGGAGCGCGGCGCCCTGGAGTACACGACGATCGTTGCCGCTCCGGCCTCCGACCCCGCCGGTTTCAAGTACCTGTCGCCCTACACCGGAAGCGCGATCGGCCAGCACTGGATGTACGCCGGCAAGCACGTGCTCATCGTCTTCGATGACCTGTCCAAGCAGGCCGAGGCCTACCGCGCCGTGTCCCTGCTGCTGCGTCGGCCGCCGGGCCGTGAGGCCTACCCCGGTGACGTCTTCTACCTCCACTCCCGGCTGCTGGAGCGTTGCGCCAAGCTGTCCGACGAGCTGGGGGCCGGCTCGATGACCGGCCTGCCGATCATCGAGACCAAGGCCAACGACGTCTCCGCCTACATCCCCACCAACGTCATCTCCATCACCGATGGGCAGATCTTCCTGCAGTCCGACCTGTTCAACGCAGACCAGCGCCCCGCCGTCGACGTGGGTATCTCGGTCTCCCGCGTGGGTGGTGCGGCTCAGATTAAGGCGATGAAGGACGTCGCCGGGACGCTCAAGATCACGCTGGCCCAGTACCGGTCCATGCAGGCCTTCGCCATGTTCGCCTCCGACCTGGACGCCGCCACCCGCCAGCAGCTGACCCGCGGGGAGCGGCTCATGGAGCTGCTCAAGCAGCCGCAGTTCACCCCCTACCCGGTGGAAGAACAGGTCGCCAGCGTGTGGGCGGGCACCAACGGCTACCTCGACGACCTCGACCTGGCCGACGTGCTGCCCTTCGAACGCTCCCTGCTCCATCACCTGCGCAGCAACACCGACATCCTGGCCACCATCCGGGACACCGGCAAGCTGGAGGAGGACACCGAGGCGGCGCTGCGCGAGGCGGTCGAATCCTTCCGCACCACCTACCTGGCCGGCGGGCGCATGCTCTCCAGCGAGGTTGAGGCGCCGGAGGAAGAGGCGCCCGCGGAGCACACGAGCGAGCAGATCGTGGTCAAGAGGGGCTGACGTGGCAGGGAACCAGCGCGTATACAAGCAGCGCATCCGGTCAACCCAGACCTTGCAGAAGGTCTTCCGGGCGATGGAGCTCATCGCCTCGTCCCGGATCGGTTCCGCACGCCGCAACGCCCAGGAGGCCGGCCCCTACGATCACGCGCTGAGCCAGGCCGTCGCCGCCGTCGGCACCCACGCCAACCTCGACCACCCGCTCACCCGTGAGCGGGAGGACACCAATCGGGTGGCCATCCTCGTGGTCACCTCCGACCGCGGCATGGCCGGCGCCTACTCGGCCACCATCCTGCGGGAGACCGAGCGTCTCATCGAGCAGCTCACCGAGGACGGCAAAGAGCCGGTCTTGTTCACCTTCGGACGCCGCGCCAGCGCTTACTTCGCCTTCCGCGGCCGCCCCGTGGAGTTCTCCTGGACCGGCGAATCGGACCGCCCCAGTGACGCCTCCATCGAGGAAGTGGCCACGGTCATGCTGGACTACTTCCTGTCCAGCCATGAGGCCGGCGGTGTGGCGGAGGTCCACATCGTGTTCACCCGCTACGTGTCGATGGTCTCCCAGGTGCCAGAGGTGCGCCGGATGCTGCCACTGACCGTCGTGGACGTCGACGGCCCCGGGGAGCTCAACCGCGAGGACCTGGCCGCCGACGTCGAGCGAGTGCGCGCCGAGCGCACCGGCGCCCAGCCGCTGTACGAGTTCGAGCCCAGCGCCGACGCGGTTCTGGACGCCCTGCTCACCCGCTACGTGCGCAGCCGCATCCGCAACGCCCTGCTCCAGGCGGCAGCCTCCGAGCTGGCCAGCCGGCAGCAGGCCATGCACACGGCGACATCCAACGCCGAGGACCTCATCGCCACCTACACCCGCCTGGCGAACGCCGCCCGTCAAGGCGACATCACCCAGGAAATCACGGAGATCGTCTCGGGCGCCGACGCCCTCGGCTCGCAATAGCGGCCCGGCACACACGCCCCTCGACCACCCGCCACCCCATACTTCTCCACATAGCTTCTGGCAGAACGGACACGGAAGAACGCATTATGACCGACACGACCCCTCAAGGGACCACCCCCGCCATCGGGCACGTCACCCGGATCATCGGCGCCGTCGTCGACGTCGAGTTCCCGCCGGACGCGATCCCCGCGATGTACAACGCCCTCAAGGTCACCATCAACGCGACCGGTGAGGGTGAAGAGCCCCACGAGATCACCCTGGAGGTGGCGCAGCACCTGGGCGACAACATCGTGCGCACGGTGTCGCTCAAGCCCACCGACGGGCTGGTGCGCGGCTCACGCGTGTACGACACCGGTGCCCCCATCTCCGTGCCCGTCGGCGACGTCACCCGCGGCCACGTCTTCAACGTCACCGGTGAGGTCCTCAACCTCGCCGAGGGCGAGCACCTGGAGATCACCGAGCGCTGGCCCATCCACCGTCAGCCCCCGGCCTTCGACCAGCTCGAACCCAAGGAGCAGATGTTCGAGACCGGCATTAAGGTCATCGACCTGCTCACCCCCTACGTGCAGGGCGGCAAGATCGGCCTGTTCGGCGGCGCCGGCGTCGGCAAGACGGTCCTCATCCAGGAAATGATTCAGCGCGTCGCCCAGAACCACGGTGGTGTGTCGGTGTTCGCCGGCGTGGGGGAGCGCACCCGTGAGGGCAACGACCTCATCGTCGAGATGGAGGAGGCCGGCGTCTTCGACAAGACCGCGCTCGTCTTCGGCCAGATGGACGAGCCGCCGGGCACGCGCCTGCGGGTGGCGCTGAGCGCACTGACCATGGCGGAGTACTTCCGCGACGTGCAGCACCAGGACGTGCTGCTGTTCATCGACAACATCTTCCGCTTCACCCAGGCGGGCTCGGAGGTCTCCACGCTGCTGGGCCGTATGCCCTCCGCCGTCGGCTACCAGCCCAACCTGGCCGACGAGATGGGCCAGCTGCAGGAGCGCATCACGTCGGCCGGCGGTCACTCCATCACCTCCCTGCAGGCGATTTACGTGCCCGCCGACGACTACACCGACCCGGCCCCGGCCACCACCTTCGCCCACCTGGACGCCACCACGGAGCTCTCCCGTGACATCGCCTCCCGCGGTATCTACCCGGCGGTGGACCCGCTGGCCTCCACCTCCCGGCTGCTGGCGCCCCAGTACGTGGGCCAGGAGCACTACGACGTCGCCACCCGCGTGAAGTCCATCCTGCAGAAGAACAAGGAGCTGCAGGACATCATCGCGATCCTCGGTGTTGACGAGCTCTCCGAGGAGGACAAGGTCACCGTGGGCCGGGCGCGGCGCATCGAGCAGTTCCTGTCCCAGAACACCTACATGGCGGAGAAGTTCACGGGCGTGCCCGGCTCGACGGTGTCGCTGCCGGAGACGATCGAGGCCTTCAAGCGGATCACCGAGGGCGAGTACGACCACCTGCCCGAGCAGGCCTTCTTCAACATCGGCGGCATCGACGACCTCGAGCGCCGCGCCGCGGAGATGGCGGACTGACATGCCCGACTCCCGCAGCCTGCACGTAGAGGTGGTCTCCCGGTTCGGCGGCGAGGCCTGGCTGGGCACGGCCCGGCAGGTGTCGGTGCCGCTGCCCGACGGCGAGCTCGGCCTCCTGCCCGGGCGGCAGCCGATTCTGGCGGTTCTCGGCCGCGGCAATGTCCGCATCACCCCCACCGACGGCGAAGCCGTCTCGGTGCCGGTCGCCGGCGGCTTCTGTTCGGTTGACCATAACGTGGTGACGGTGGCGGCCGACCTCGCCGGCGACGAGGTGACCAGCGGCGTCGCCCAGGTCAGCGACGTCATCGCCGAAACCATTGTCATCCCCGGCGTCACCATGCGAGGCTGAGCGACCATGCCGGTGTGGGAGATCGTCAGTGCGGTAGCGCTGGTGGCTCTCGCCCTGGTCGCTGTGTTCCTGTTGCGACTGCGCTCCCTGGCCGGGCGCATCGGCGCTTTCGAATGCGCGCTGCGTCGACGTGGCCGACCGCGCTGGCGCAGCGGTATTGCCGTCTTCCGCGACGACGACGTCGAGTGGTACCGGCTCGTCTCTTTCTCGCTGCGTCCCCGCTACCGGTTTGTGCGCGACGGTCTGGAACTGGGGCAGGCGCGCCACCGCGGCCGGGGCGGGCGGATCGTGGACGTGCCCTGCCGGTATGGGGACATGAACTTCAAGCTGGCCATGATGGAGGACTCCCACTCCGCCCTGGTGGCCTGGATCGAATCTGCCGCCCCCACCCAGCCC
>NZ_JAWDJJ010000343.1:0-1462 GCF_032465695.1 Actinomyces sp. MRS3W | reverse complement strand
GAGCCCGCCACTACCGTCAGGCAGTGGCGGGCTCGCGCATGTGTTTGAGTCTTGGCGAGACTGAAGTCGGGCCCAGCCAGACGCTGCCGCCCTTAGGCCAGACGGAGCTTGCGGTAGCGGTTCACCGCGGCCGCCACGTCCACCATGCGCGGACGCACCAGGAAGGCCGGTCGGCGGTCGAGGGCGTCCAGGCCCTCGTCGTCGAGCAGAGCCTCGAGATCATCCAGGCACTCCTCCAGCGTCGACTCCCCGTCGAAGCGCTGCTCGAGCAGCGCCCGCAGCGCGTAGGCGGTCGCCTCCGCCTGGCCCGAATCGACCACGCCGGCGACATCGGAGATGTCGATGTCCTCCCGGTCGAGCGTGAGCGAGTCGGTTCCCCGGGAGCGGGTGCGCACCGGGCCGCGCTGCGTGCGCTGGGAGGGCAGCGGCACCCGCGCAGTCGGGGTGGGGAAGTCGGCCAACGCCGTCGTCTCCCGCGGCTGCGCCGCAGCGACCTCGGCCGCGCGCTCGGTGGCGTCGTGCAGCACGTAGGAGTCCAGCAGCAGCACCCGGTCGGCCACATCCAGGTAGTCCCCGCTGCCGCCCATGACCAACACCGTGGAGACACCGGAGTCGGCCAGCGCCGTCACCCGGTCAACGAACGGGGTGATCGGCTCCTGGTCGTCGGCCACCAGGGTGCGCATGCGCGCATCCCGGATGAGCAGGTTGGTGGCGGAGGTGTCCTCGTCGAGCAGCAGCGCGGATGCGCCCGCCTCAATCGACTCGATGATGGAGGCCGCCTGCGAGGTGGAACCGGAGGCATTCGTCGTCGTGAAGGAGACGGTGTCACGGTCGCCGGGCAGGTGGGAGATGAACGGGGTGAGGTTGACGCCGGTGACCGCTCGGCCGTCGGCGGCCCGCACCTTGACGGCGTCGGGCACCGTGGCCACCAGCTCGCGGCCATCACCGGGAATGTGCGGGTAGACGCCGCGCTCGATCGCCCCCAGCAGGGTGGACTTGCCGTGGTAGCCACCGCCGACGATCAGAGTGACCCCAGAACCGATCGCGGTGCCGCGCACCTCGCCGGCGTGCGGCAGGTGGACGGTGGCGGACAGCGATTCCGGTGCGGTCAGCGGTACGGCGCCCTCCTCCATGGGGGCGTCGCTGACGCCGGAGCGGCGCGGCAGGATCGAGCCGTCGGCGAGGAAGGACACCCAGCCGTTGTCGCGCACCGCCTGCGTGAGGGCCCGGTGGTCCTCCAGGGCGGCGACGTGTGCGAGCAGCCGCTCGGCGCGCTCGCCGGTCAGATCCAGAGCGGCATTGACCTCACGGGTGAGGTCATGGGCGAAGATGTTGGCGGCCTCGCGGCCACGGATGGAACGTCCGCGTGCCGGCAGCGCCACGCGGGCGCGAATCTCCACGACGAAGTCGGCGGCCGGGCGGGTCCCGGGGTGGGGGGCGTCCGGGGCGGTCTCCGGGCTGT
>NZ_JAWDJJ010000342.1:0-7467 GCF_032465695.1 Actinomyces sp. MRS3W | reverse complement strand
ACCGCGGGCCGCTCGCGCTGCTGCGCGAACGCGGCGCCGTCGTCGTGCTGTGGCCGGGGCTGGGGCCGGCCGCGCAGGTCGCCGGCCGTCAGCTGCGCGGCACTATCGACCCGCGAGGGGCAACCGTTCCGGGGCGCGGCGTACTCGTGTACCGCGGGTCGGTGACGCCGCTGCAGGTCGTCGTCGAGCCCACCGTCGGCTGACCCCTGCGGATCAGGATGGGTCGCAGCGCGCGTCCGCGTCACAGATTTGACGCGGATACCGTCATGGCGAATACAGTCACGCAGGCGAAGGCGGGCGCCGTCATGGGGCTCCCCGCCGAGAACAAACGGGTCATTGTGACCATCACGACAGGCCGTCGGCACAGCTCTCACCGGTGAGGTCTTGCCCCGGCCCGGTCAGCGTGTGAAAGTTGGAGCAGGACGCGGTGGTCCACTGCCCGCCTCGGCGAACTCGGGACGGCATGTCACGCGCACCGCAGCAGCATTCACGTCCCCGAAGGGAGCCCCTATGGACTGGCGGAACCAGGCAGCTTGCCTCACGGTTGACCCGGAACTCTTCTTCCCCGTCGGTAACACCGGCCCCGCGATCGCGCAGATCGCCGAGGCTAAAGAGGTGTGCGCCCGCTGCGAGGTTGTGGACACCTGCCTCAAGTGGGCGCTTGAGAACGGTCAGGACGCCGGCGTGTGGGGAGGCATGAGTGAGGACGAGCGGCGCTCGCTCAAGCGGCGTGCCGCGCGCGCCCGCCGCTCCTCCTAAGACGCGTCAGGATTCGCTCAACTGGGCGCGTAGCACCACATCCGTGCCGTGCCCGTCGGGCATCGGCTGCCAGTCGATTGAGCCACGCAGCTCTCCGCGCACCAGCGTGTACACGATGCGGGTCCCCAGGCCCGTCATCTCCTTGCCCGGGATGAGGCCGGCGCCATCATCGATGACATGGACGGTGAGTTGGTTGTGGTCGCGCTCGGCCCGCACCGTCACCGTCCCGTCGCGATCCTCCAGTCCGTGCTCGACGGCGTTCGTCACCAATTCCGCCAGCACCGTCGCCAGTGCCTGCGCCGCATCGGCGTCAACCACCCCGAACTTGCCCTCCAGCCGGGTTGAGACCTGCCCACTGGCGGTGGCCACAGCAGCGGCGGAGCGCAGCACCGAGGAGAAGACCTCGTCGAAGTCGACCTTCTCGTCCACGTTCTGACTCAGGGCGGCGTGCACGGTAGCGATCGTGCCCACCCGGCGCTCGGCCTCCGCCAGGGCGGAGCGGGTTTCCTCGTTAGTGGCCCGGCGGGCTTGCATGCGCAGCAGGGCGGAGACTGTCTGCAGGTTGTTCTTGACGCGGTGGTGGATTTCACGGATGGTGGCGTCCTTGTTCATGAGGACCTGTTCGCGGCGTCGCAGCTCCGACACATCGCGCACCAACAGCAGTGCGCCCGCCCGCGCGCCGTCCTTGCGCAGCGGGATTGAGCGCGTCGACAGGAAAACACCGCCAACCTCGACCTCGGTCAGCCAGGCCTGACGCCCCATGAGCACCACCGCCATGGTCTCATCCACCGGGGTGCGTTCGGGAATAATGCTGGTGACGGCCTCGGCCAGTTGGCAGCCTTCGAGATCCCCGGCGACACCGAGCCGGTGGAAGCACGACTGCGCATTGGGTGAGGCGTAGGTGACGACGCCGTCGTCGTCGAGGCTGACCACGCCGTCGCCCACACGCGGCGTGCCGTGCCGCATCCCAGTTGCGGCGCCGTTGATGGGGAAAGCGCCCTGCGCGATCATGAGGCACAGCGCATCGGCCAGCTCCTCCAGCGGCTTGTCGACAATGCGCCCGCCTCGCAGAACCCCGACCGCGGTTTCGCGAGTGACCACCGCGATAGCTTGAGAATTGTGGATGACCGGCACGTATTCCTCGCGCACCGCCGATGAACCCGTCCATTCGGGAGCCGCCGCCACCACGATCTGCCCGCTCATGAGCGCCTCCAACGCCATGGCCTCGCGGGCGGCCGGCATGCGCCGTCCAATGACATCCTCCAAGTGGACGGTGGCGCCGGTGGCGGGCCGCGAGTGCGCGGCGGCGACGAAGCGACCCGAATCCGTATGCACCCACAGCACCAGGTCGGAGACGGACAGGTCCGCAATCACCTGCCAGTCCGCCATGAGCTGATGCAGCCAGTCAAGATCGGCGGGAGGCAGGCTGACAATGCCACGGACCGAGGAGGGCAGGAGACTCGACACGCCCCGATGCTACCGGGCTCGCCGCCCCGGTCGGTACTCGCCCCGGGGACGGCGCCGGTGGAACGCAGCGAGTAGAAGCGCAGGATCGGGGAGGAATCATGGCAGGATCGGGAGTTATGAGGAAGACCGTGACGATCACCTATCCCGCTGCCCCGGCACGCGTGGCCGCGATGCTTGCCGACCCGGCCTATCAACGCAGCCGTTTCGAGCGGTTCCACCTTGAGGACGCGTCCGTCGACGTCGCCACGCGCGGCCGCGGTTTTGTGGCGACCGTCTCCGGTTCGGTGCCGCCCTCTCGCATGCCCGCAGCCGCCGCCCGCTTTATTCGCTCCGCGGTCTCCTTCGGCCTGACGGAGTCCTGGGGTGAGCCCGGCGACGACGGCTCCCGCGCCGGCAGCCTCGACGTCGCCATCAAGGGCGCTCCCGTCAAGGCCGGCGCCACCATGTCGATGCGCCCGGACTCGGGCGGAGCCTCAACTCGCCTCACCATTGATGTGGATCTGTCCGTGTCGGTGCCGCTGCTGGGGCGCAGCGTGGAGGAGAAAGCGCTGGCCAGGACGGGCCTGGTGGTCTCCGACGAAGAACGTCGCGGCGCCGCCTGGCTCGCCGCCGCGTAGCACTCCGGCCGGCCTCCCGATTCCGCCCTACGCGCAGGCTCTGGCGACGCCCGCCTCGGCATGACACGATCACGCCATGGAGGACGACATCATCACCCCCACCGAGACCAACTCCGTATGGGCCGAGCGCACCGGCACGCGCCAGTACCTGGGCCACAATGCGCGCGGCGCCGAGGTGCGCGTAGGTACCGGGCCGGGCGAGTTCACGCCCGGCGAGCTGCTCAAGCTCGCCTTGGGCACCTGCAACACCCTGTCTGCCGATCACCGGCTGGCCAAGGCGCTCGGCGAGGACTTCGATGCCAACGTCGTCATCGCCGCCCTCAAGCATGAGGAGGACGAGCGCTACGCCGACTTCGATGTGCAGATCGTCGCCGACTTCGCGTCTCTGAGCCCCCAGCAGCGGCAGACGCTCAATGAACGCGTCGAGCGAGCCATCGAACGCGGCTGCACGGTCGGCCACACCCTCGAGCACGGCGCCGGGTTGCGTCTGCATTTGCTCGACGATCCCGACGCACAGTGAACGGACCGGCACCCGGCCCGGACCGCTTCGAGCGCGTCCTCGATCGGGCCCTGGACATTCCGGCGGCGCGTATCCAGGAGCGAGTCGAGCGCATGCGCCGCACATACCCGTGGGCGAGCACATCCGAGCTGTGCGAGCTGGCCGCCTCCCGGCTACGGCGTGAGGCGGGTGTGTCCTCGGGCGCCGTCGGCGCCTGTGCCGCCCTGCCCGCCATCGGCACAGGTGTGGCATTCGCACTCACCGTCGCTCAGAGCGCCGTCTTCGTGACCGGGGCGGTCACATACGTGCTCACTGTGGCGGAATTGCAGGGAGTGCGCATCGTTGATGCCGACCGACGGCGGGCGCTCGTGCTGAGCGCGCTCCTCGGGCGTGAAGGGGCCGACATGGTCAGCGGGCGCCCGGGGTTATCCACCCTGTTCTGGGCTGCCCAGTCCCTGGCCAATCTGCCCCTGCCGACGGTTCGGTCCATCAACGCCGAGCTGGCACAGCGTGTGGCCAAACACGCCGCGTTCAAGGGCGGAGCGCTCGCGATGGGGCGGCTGATCCCCTTCGGAATTGGGGCGGCCCTGGGTTGGTCGGGGGGACGTACCCTCGCCGTTCAGGTCATCGAGGGCACGTATGCCGCGCTGGGCCCCAGCGAGATGGGCACAACAGACATTGACGGTACTCTCATCGTGACCGCGCCGGAGACTCAGGCGGCCCCAGCCCAGGGCGCGAGCGACACGGCAGCTGACGCTAAGGTGGTACCCCGATCATGACCGGAACCGACAAGTACTCGCGCCATCCGAATCTGGCGCAGCTGAACCTGACCCCGCCGCCCGGTGTCAACGTGGACTATGAGGAGCTTCTGGCCGAGGTGCTGCTGCACGGTGTTCCCAAGGGGGATCGCACCGGTACCGGCACGCGCTCCGTATTCGCCCGTCAACTGCGCTACGACCTGACCGCCGGCTTCCCGCGCATTACCACCAAGTTCGTCGCTATGAAATCGGTCAAGGGGGAACTGCTGTGGTTCCTCCGGGGGGATATGAACGCGCGCTGGCTGCAGGAACGCGGCATCACCATCTGGGACGAATGGGCCGGTGCCGACGGCGAGCTCGGCCCCATTTACGGCTCTCAGTGGCGCAGCTGGCCAGCACGGGACGGCGGCGCCATCGACCAGATCGCCGGGCTCATTGAGACGTTGCGCCGCGATCCCGACTCGCGCCGCATGCTCGTATCCGCCTGGAATGTCAGCGACCTCGACCGCATGGCGCTGGCCCCCTGCCATGCCTTCTTCCAGTGCTATGTGGCCGATGGGAGGCTGTCGCTGCAGGTCTACCAGCGCAGTGCCGACCTGTTCCTGGGGGTGCCCTTCAACATCGCCTCCTACGCGCTGCTCACCCACATGCTCGCCCAGCAGGCCGAGCTCGAGGTCGGGGAATTGGTGTGGACCGGCGGCGACTGCCATATCTACAACAATCACCTTGACCAGGTTCGTGAGCAGCTCTCGCGCGTGCCCGCGGCTTTCCCGTTCCCCCGGCTGCGACTGGATCGGGCCGAGTCGATTGATGCCTACACCATGGATGATATGGACGCCTCGGCCGGCTACCAGCACCACCCCGCGATCAAGGCCCCGGTGGCGGTGTGACCGCCGTCGGCGTAGGCGCGATCTGGGCGCAGGACCGCAACGGCATTATTGGGGCCGACGGGGGCATGCTGTGGCGCGTGCCGGCCGACTTCCGCCACTTTAGGGCGGCCACCCGCGGCGGCGTCGTCATCATGGGACGCGCAACCTGGGAGTCGATCGGCACTGCGCTGGCCGAGCGAGTGAGCATTGTGCTGACGCGACGGACTGACTGGGACCCGTCCGGGGCGATGGTCGTTCGGGATCTGGACGCCGCTCTCGCGGCCGCTGCCGCGCTCAGAGAGCAGCTTGACGATGATCCCCGCGAGGGCGAGTACCGGGCTCTGCCGCGGGTGTGGGTCATCGGCGGCGGCAGCGTGTACGCGCAGGCACTGGCAGCCGGAATGGTGGATGAGTTGCTCATATCGGTGATCGACCTCGACGCCTCTCGGCGCGCGGCTGCCGCAGGTGTGGCCCGGGAGCTGCTCGTGCACGCCCCGGCTGTGGATCCCAAGCAGTGGGCGCCAGACGGCCCCTGCGCAGACCCGCCCGGCCAGTGGCGCCCCGTATCCGGTGACGCCGCCTGGCGGGTGGACCACTGGCGGCGTCACCGGATGCCCGTCACGCTTCCGGCTCAGGAGTAGCGTTCCTGGAAGATCCGCTCCAAAGCCTCCAGGGAGTGCCCCTTGGTCTCAGGCAGGAACCTCGCGTAGAAGGCCAGGCTGCCCAGGTTGACCAGGGCGAACACGAAGAACACGTTGCCCTGAATCGCCTCGATGAGGTTGGGGAAGGTGAAGGCGACGATGACGTTGCCCATCCAGTTGCAGAACACCGCCACACCATTGGCCAGGCCGCGCACCCGCATCGGGAAGATCTCCGAAAGCATGAGCCAGAACGTCACTCCGATGAAGCACTGCATGAAGAACAGGAAGGACAGCATGAACAGCAGCACCAGATAACTGCGCGCCATCGACTCCGGCAGCAGGAACACCAGGCCCAGCGCAATGAGTGAGGCCACGCAGCCGGACTGGCCGGTCAGGATCATGCGGCGTCGCGGTAAGCGCTTGAGGAAGAAGGCGATGCCGATGTACACGGAGATCACCGACACGACCCCATTGGCGATGGTCGCCACAATCGAAGCCTGAGCTCCCAACCCGGTTGAGATGAGGATCGTGGGGGCGTAGTACATGATGCCGTTGACACCGGTGAGCTGGGACAGGAAGGCCAGACCAATACCAATGAGGGTGATCTTGCGGATCCAGGGGGTACGCAGGTCTGCCCACGACCCCTTGCCCATGCGCGCCTCCTCGTCGACGCGACGCACGATGTCCTCACCCTCACCCTGGACCGTGTCCGTCATGCGAACCTGGTTGAGCACCTCCCACATCTCGCTCACGCGCCCCTTGCGAGCCAGCCAGCGAGGGGACTCAGGTAGCAGATGGATACCGATCCACAGGCCGATCGCGGGCAGGGTGGCGAGGACAAGCATCCAGCGCCAGGCATTCGCGCCGGGCCAGAAGGTGGCAATGACCGCGTTGCAGGTGTAGGCCAGGAGCTGACCGGTGACGATCATGAGCTCGTTGCGGGAGACCATCGTCCCCCGGATCTCCACCGGTGAGATCTCCGACAGGTAGACGGGAACGGTTGCGGATGCGCCGCCCACGGCCAGCCCGAGGATGAAACGGAAGATCACAAGAACCGGGTAAGACGGTGCCAGCGAACAGCCCAGAGCGCCGACGAGGAAGATGACGGCAACCGTCATGATGTTGCGTTTGCGCCCGTAACGATCGGACAGGCGTCCACCGATCAGGGCCCCGAAGGCGGCCCCAACGGTGAGCGAGGTGGTGACAATGGACTCGTTGAAGGCGGTCAGGGCCATGCCGCCCTGAGAGACCGGTTCCTTGAGGAACGGCAGCGCCCCGGAGATCACCCCGGTGTCGTATCCGAATAACAGGCCGCCTAGGGTGGCGATCGAGCGGATAGTGAACAGTCGACGGTCGATTCTGCGCTGGTCGGGGGAAGCGACTGGGGTGCTCACGGCGCCACCTCCACGGTGAAGGTGCGGATGAAGTCGTCCAGGGCGGCATCACTGTCGGCGGAGGCGAATGCCTCCATGGCAACTGTGCCGCGATAGCCCATCTGCTCCAGGGCGAGGGCGACGGCGCGGTAGTTGACCTCGCCTGTGCCCGGCTGTGCGCGGCCCGGTACGTCGGCCACCTGAATCTCACCAATCCACGGCTGGGACGCCCGGCAGAGCTCGATGAGGTTCCCCTCACCGATTTGGGCGTGGTAGAGGTCGAGGTTCATACGTAGGTGTGGGGAGTCGACGGCGGCCACGAGCGCGCGGGTGTCCTGTGCCAGCGCGAAGGGGCAGCCGGGGTGGTCGACGGGCAGATTGAGGTTCTCCAGGGTGAAGATCCGCCCCTCCCGCTGGCCCAACGCGGCCAGGCGACGCAGGGTGTCGGCGGCGCGCAGCCAGTCGGCGGGGGTCGGGTGAGGGT
>NZ_JAWDJJ010000341.1:0-3587 GCF_032465695.1 Actinomyces sp. MRS3W | reverse complement strand
TCGGCACCAACGCACAGAAACACCCCGCCCTCCCAGCACCCAAACCAACCGACACGGCCAATACCCCTAACACTCCCCCAGCGAGCAGGGACGACGAAGCCTCCAACACGGACTCAACACACCCAGGCCAGGCAACCACACACCACCACCTACTAACACCCTCACCCCACCATCACGCTCACACCCACCATGGACTCAACCAACACCACCGGCGAGCATGACAGCGCCCGTAACTCTGACGCTGCCGCTCCTGAGCCTTGTACGAGCCAGCCAAAACGACGCAGATCATTGATTCTGCTCACCCTCACGTTGGCCGTTGCGCTCGCCATCGGCGTTGTCGGCGTGTGGTGGCGCCCCTGGGAGACGGAAGAACCCCCGGCACCCCCGCCGGAGACCGTATGCAACGGCCTCTACGAGACCGCCGAACTCAACCGAATCCTCGGCAGCCAAATCGGAAGCGACGACACGCTTATCTACGGCGCTCGCAACCGTTGTGCTGTTTCGTCGGGCAAGCCACCGGCGACGAGTGCCAAGGGCTACCAACTGTACAGCACCATCATGTTCATCGATTACTGGCGCGACGATGAATACGACGCAGGCAACGGTTATAAGTGGACCGATGAGACCATGGCAGCGGACACCGAGAACGACGTCCAGAAGCTCGACATCCCCGAACTGGAGGGCAACACCTACCTCTGGATCAGACAATTCAACTCTGAAGATGACGTGTACGGTATCTGGTTCGGGGACGGCTTCATAATTTCCGTCAACCTGCCCCACCCGGAAAATGGCCTGGACGGGCCACGCAACACCCAGGAGGCAGTAGACGTGATGCCCGAACTACTGACCTACATCGGCACCAACGCACAGAAACACCCCGCCCTCCCAGCACCCAAACCAACCGACACCCCGAGCACCCTTAACTGAAGAACCCGCCGACATCGGCAACCAGACCACCGACTCCGCAACAACCGCGGTGACTCGCCGGTGACAGTTCCTCGATGGCGGTGGGTGGCCTCGGCCCGGCTGCCGCTCCGGGGCTGTCAGGGTTGTTTGGTGGGGCGGGTGTTGAGGGTCTGGATCTCTGCCACCGGGATCGTCGTGGTCGTCTCCGTCGTATGAGTACCCAGAAAACCGGTGGCACCATCGGAAGCCGTGTAGGAAGCGGCATAGCCCACGCTGACCTCCACCGGGGTCACCGAGCCCTCCAGGTGAGCCGAGCTGCGATCAAACACGATGACACAGTCCGTACCCACCCGATCATTCTGCTCAGTCCACGGGACCCCAAACCCCGTGCAGAAGGCCTCACCATCCGTCGGCTCCAGATCCAGACCACCAGCAGCCGCAATAACCGTCGCAGTGGTCGAACCCGCCGTCGCAGTCACCGTCACTTGCGAGGGCGTGTCACCAGTAGCCCAGATCCACGTATCCATACCCACAATCGTCGCCCGGCGCTCCCCCACCGTCGGGTTGTATCCGATGGTGGCCGTGGGGATCGTGATCGCATCCCACGCCGCCCGCGCCAACGTCGCGCCGTCGATCACCGCCTCCGGCGCCGCCTGACCCGCAGGCACATACACCGGACCGTTGCTGGCGTAGAACTCCCCGGAAATCTCATTGAACTCAGAAAAATCGTCTCCACTGAAGTACTCCAACGAGCACCACGGCGTATACCAGTACCCCTCAGTGTCATCCGCATACGACTCATAGTCGGGGTACATGCCCTCAACAATCGACAACGGATCACCCCAACCGCCGTAAGTATTCGCCTCCTTCTCAGCCCGTCCGGACTCAAACCACTCCGCAACCTCCGCACCCGTACGATCCTGCTCAAACCAACACACCGGATGCACCGTGACAGCCACAGTCTGCAACGAGGCCACCGACGCCCCACCACCAGCCCCATCAGCCGCAGCCGACACGAACTCCGCCGACACCGACACCGTCACCGAACCATCAGAACCCTCAGACACCGAACCAGACGACGAGCTATAATTCCTATCCTGTTTTTTATTGGCCCAGGCAGCAGGCGTAACGACAATACATGTCGACACCACAAGCAGCAGTGACATCAGAAACGACAGAACCATATAACGGTCGAACTTCATGACCCCTCACACCGTGCACTCGTTGGCCGACAGAGTCGTTTCTTTTGACTCTTTCCAGACCCCGTCTTCATACGTCATAGTAATTAGCGTCTCGTAACGACCTTGGAGAGTGTCAGGGTTACTGACGTCGTTGCCATCAGCATCGTATGCAACGAGATCGGACTGATCTCCACACATCAGAATCTCAGCTCGAATTGGCCAACTAACATAAACTGCGGTGATAGATACACGCAGAGTTCCATCGGTCCTACCCTCGCCGAGCTCCTCGTAGTTGGCCTTAATGTCCTGGTATTCTTCTGCGGTCATGAGTGGTTCGGCGTTCTCGACTCCAGTACGGGTGAACCAGATGTTCCAGGTGACCTGGTCGTAGTTGATGAAGGCCTTGAGCACCTCGGTCTGCTGCTCATCCAGATCCTCCGGGATAGACGTCACCACATAGCGGTCGGTGGACAGCGACTCCGCCGTCACCACCCCCGCCGCCTCCGCCGAAGCCGCAGCAGACGCAGACGCCTCGGCCGCGGCGGCAGACTCGGAAACCTCGGCCGACGCCATCGCCTCGGGGTCGTAGGTGGGGATATCCAGGCCACCCTCGTCCGAGCTCGACGAGCACGCCACCAACGGCGCACACGCCAGCAACAGTGCCGCAGCGGCAGCCACAGCAGGTCGACGATTCGGGACGCCGCTCAGAACACGGAACACCTTCGACTCCTTTGGTCATCTCGGGACGTCATCGGGATGTTACATAGTCTCACACGCCCACTCCATACAGGCAAGGCGCCGACCACCGCCGGCCCGCCACCGCACCAACCGGTCTCGCCGCGCCACAAGTGCCGGTTTCGGCACGTCACAAGTGCCGGTTTCGGCACGTCACAAGTGCCGGTCTCGACGAAGGGGGAAGCAGGGGTTGACGCGGAGCCGAAGCCAGACTAACCTCAACTACGTTGAAACGGTTCACACCACCGTTGACGCTGCACCCTCGGGCCGCAGCACACCCCGAACAAGGACGTTCCATGACCGAAACCCCCACCACCGGCGCCCCTGCCGCCCCGGTCGCCGACTCCACCACGCCGACACCATCAGACCCCTCCACCGCTCCGGCCACCCTGACCGAACTTCTGGAGACCACCTCGGCACGCTCGCCTCAACGCTGCTGCTTCCTGCTGCACGTTCGCCCCGAGCGCCTCACCGAGTACGTCGAGGTCCACCAGCACGTCTGGGAGGACATGCGCCAAGCGCTCACCCGCTGCGGGTGGCGCCACTACTCCCTGTTCCTACGGCCCGAGGACGGACTCGTCGTCGGCTATTTCGAATCCGATGACACCGCCGCGGCCATGGCCGCCATGGAGGATGAAGACGTCAACACCCGCTGGCAGGCCGAGATGGCCCAGTACTTCGTGCAGCCCGACGGCGGCACTTCCACCGTCCTGCCCCAGTACTTCTACCTGCCCTGACCTTTCCCGACCCCTACCCCCGTAGTCC
>NZ_JAWDJJ010000340.1:0-1712 GCF_032465695.1 Actinomyces sp. MRS3W | reverse complement strand
GGGGCAGACCAGCCGAACCCGCCATTACGGCCAATCCGCCGTCTGGTGGCGACCGCGACCTCGGCGGCGAGCTCATCGTCCGCCAGGTGGGTCATGGAGTGCTCGCGGATAGCGGCGTCGGCCATCGCGTGCGCGGCGGCCGCGTCCTGCGCGGATGGGGTGATGATCGCCTTGGCGGGCACGCCCGCCGACCGCAGCCGGTCAGCCATGTCCCCCGCGCCGGAACGTCCCTCGACGACGATCTGCGCGAGCCGGTCAGCATGTCGAGCAACCCAGCCGGCAGCCCAGGCGACCCCATCACTCATCGGGCGCAGGCCCACGAGCTCGACGTGTACCGGGCCGGTCTTGCCGCGTCCTGTCCGGACGGCGCCGGCCCTGGCGAGCGCGAGCACGCTACCGTCCACCGAGAAGCGCAGGGCGGCACACCAGCGCGCACCGGCCGGCACGTCCTCGGCGCCGACGAGGCACGCCTTCCAATCGGCCTCGTCAATGGCGGTAGCTGTGATGGTGTCACGGTCCCAGATCCCCAGGCCCTCACGGCGGAACGAAACGGCGCCGAGCTGGCGTTTCATCCGCAAGATCGAGGACTCCGGGGTGCGGCGGGGGTAGGACGGGTTTGCCTTGCGCCACTGCCTGCGGTCGTCAACGGCAGCTTCATCATCAGCGCCCAGCTCAACGTACAGGCCGTCCGTGAGGTCCCCTGCGAGCGCTGACCTGCGAAACTCGGCGAAGGGCTCGGACGGGTCTGTGGGTTTTGGTGGTGTACCTGCGCGGAGTACCAGCGCGTTCGGGGCGGCGTTCGTCGACGGAATCATGTCGTCGAGGGCACGCTCGGTGAGGATCTGTGCCTCGTCGAAAATCAGGATGTCAACCTTCGCGAAGCCACGCCCGAAGCCGGACTCCCTGGCTCCAAACAACAGGCGAGAACCGTTATGGAAGTGGATCGACTGCTGGCCGTTCGCCTGCCGCACACGCTCGACGAACGGCGCCGTCTGCTCACGCAGCGCCAGGCCACGCATCGACTCGAACGTCTCATCCGCCGTCCGGCTCCTGTGCGCGGTCCACAGCATCAGCAGATCCGGGTACAGCGTCGCCAGAGCGAATGTGATTGCACCCAGCGTGTAGGTTTTGCCGACCTGCCGCGGCATCGACAACTGCACGCCGCCGACCCCGGCCGCATACTGCCCGTCCTCGCGCTTCGCGAGAATCGCCCGCCCAAGGTCTGCCTGCCACCGGTCGAAGTCGAGCCCCATCCTCTTGCAGCGGGCCTCAACGGCGGGCCAGCCGGTGGAGACAATCCCCTCAGGCAGGATCAGGTGCTTAGCAATCGTGGACAGGTGCGGTTCAAATTGCCTTCCAGGACTCGTCGCTGACCGGCTGGTCATCCTCCGCGACCTCCTCGCGCCGCTGCTCATCCAGCGCCCGCAGCTGCTTGTCCACTTCAAGCATGCGCCGCGACAGGGCGGCGAGGTCCCGCGCCGGCGTCGCCTCGCTGTCCATCGCACGCGCTAGGCGGGCGCGTGTCAGCATCAGCACGTCACGGTCAGTGCCCTCAGCCACCGCTTGCGTAATAGATGTAATCGCCCGCCGTTCCGGAGTTTCACTATCATCTACCGCATGTAATCTTACGCGTGTCATTTATCACTCCAACTATTCCAGCGCAATTAATCTTGGGGAAAATGGGTGGGGAGATATGTCGCAATGCCTTCGGG
>NZ_JAWDJJ010000339.1:0-2187 GCF_032465695.1 Actinomyces sp. MRS3W | reverse complement strand
CACCGCCGATGACCAGGGTGTCGCAGCCGGTGTCCCGGCACGCCTGCACGGCCTTGGCGGTCAGCGAGTCGTTGACCGCCTCGGAGAAGGCGGCACACACATCGGCGGCGGGGATCTGGCTGCCGGCGTCCTGCAGGGACTCGACGTAGCGGGCCACCGCGGTCTTGAGACCGGAGAAAGAGAAGTCGTACCGGTGGCGCTCGCGGTCCTTGGCCGCGCTCAAGCCGCGGGGGAAACGAATGGCGTCGCGGTCGCCCTGCTGGGACAGCCGGTCCACGTGCGGGCCGCCCGGGTAGGGCAGGCCGAGTAGGCGCCCCACCTTGTCGAAGGCCTCCCCCGCGGCGTCGTCGAGCGTGCCCCCCAGCTCGACGACGTCGGTGGCCAGATTGCGCACGTCCAGCAGGCTGGAGTGTCCGCCGGAGACGATGAGCCCGATGACATGCTCGGGCAGGGGGCCGTCCACGAGCTCGTCGACGGCCAGGTGTCCGATCACGTGGTTGACGCCGTAGATGGGCACGCCCAGTGCGGCCGCGAGCGCCTTGGCGGCGCTCACGCCGACGGTGAGGGAGCCGATGAGCCCGGGCCCGGCACTGACGGCGATGGCGTCGACGTCTCCCAGGGCCACGCCCGCCCGTTCCAGGGCGGCGTCGAGCGTGGGCAGGAAGGACTCCAGGTGGGCGCGGGAGGCGATCTCGGGGATGATGCCGCCGAAGCGGGCGTATTCGTCCATGGAGGTGGCCACGACGTCGCCGAGCAGCTCGCGCCCGCGCACCAGGGCGACGCCGGTCTCGTCGCAGGTGGATTCGATGCCGAGGATCAGTGCTTCGCTCACGGCGCCCAAGCGTAGCCGCCCGGCGGAGTCGGCCGTACAGCCACGCGGCCCGCGGCCATACGAGCTGCCAACCGGCGGCGCTGGTGCGGTACTTCCAGAAGCCCTGGTAGGGGCCGGGCACCTGCACCAGGTCCGCATGCATCCAGGGCGCTGGTGGCCTCATCCAGCAGCACAATCGGGACCTGCTTGAACAGGGCCCGGGCAATGGACACCCGCTGGGCCTGACCTCCGGACAGGGCGGTGCCCCGCCCGATGACGGTGTCGTAGCCATCCGGCAGCGTCATGATGAAGTCGTCGATCTGGGCGAGGCGGGCGGCCGCACGGATGTCCTTCAGGTTGGCGTCAGGTCGGCGCGGGTGGACGGCGGCCTGTCCGGCGACGACGCCGTCCTGGTTCTCGACTTCGTGGCCGACACGGTGATCAACACCCATGCGCAGGTCGACTCAGTAGTGGCTGACGACGGTGGTGCCGATGTCGGCCCAGTCGTAGAACCAGTGGGCCTCCTCCTCCGGCACGTTGATGCAGCCGTGCGAGCCCGCGTCGGCGCCGACGCCGAAGTCCTCGGCCCAGGGGGCGGAGTGGATGGCGTAGTTGCCTTGCCAGTAGGTCACCCAGGCGACGTCCTTCTGGCAGTAGGACCACCCGGGGGTGCAGCCCAGGTCCTGTTTCGCATACGTGAGGTACACCTTGTAGGTGCCGGTGATGGTCTCGTTCCCGGGGCCGCCGTGGTTCATGAGGATCGGCCCATGTACCTGCTCGTACCCCTCGTAGGCGGTCAGGGTGGAGTCGGTGAGGTTAATGTCGATCCACTTCTCCCCCGCATCGGCGGCGTAGGCGAAGCGGTCGGTGCCCGAGGAGACGACCCGCTGCTCGACGTCGGCCGCCACTTCCCGAGTGGCCAGCTCGCCGCTGTAGGACTCGTGCGCCTCCAGCGCATCGATAATCCCGTCCGTGACCGCGTCGCGGTTGGTGACCTCCACGCCCGCCCGCGCGGGGCGGGCGGGTTCGAGGACGTTGCCGTCGGCGTCCACATTGTTGATGCCAGTGATGGGGTCGCGCTCGATCGACGAGGCGGCCGTGTCGACCCACTGGGCGACGCTTTCCTTGAGCAGCACCGGAACCAGCTGGTCGCCGACGACCGTGGTGCCCACCCAGGAGGCGCGGGTGGCGGCGTCCGCCGTCGCAGTCTTGCCCGCGCCGGTCACCGATACCGCCGGCGCGATGAGCTCATTGGCGGCGTCGGCGGCGTCCTGCGCTGCGGCATCCGAGACGGCGGGGGCGATCTGCTCCAACTCGAGTTCAGCGGTCTGGGAGGTGAGGGTGTGGACGGCGGTCTCGACGACGGCGGTCAGGGC
>NZ_JAWDJJ010000338.1:0-4425 GCF_032465695.1 Actinomyces sp. MRS3W | reverse complement strand
CTCCCGCCCCGCGCGCCGCGCCCCTGCAGGCCCCGCCTGGGACGAGGTCGACCTCGCCCCGATTGTCCTCATCCGCGCGGGAGAGGAACTGCTCGCCGACCGGGCGATGACCCGGCTGCTGACACTGGCCCGTGGGCAGGATCCGGCGACCGAGGTCTCCACCGTCCAGGCCGCCACCTACGAGGCCCACCAGCTGGATACGCTGGTGTCCCCCTCCCTGTTCGGGGAGCCCAAGCTCGTGCTCATTCCTGCGCTGGATCAGATGACTGACGCGCTCTTGACCGACCTACTCGCCTACGTCACCGCCCCCGCCCCCGACGTCACCGTCATCCTGCGGCACAACGGTGGCCAACGCGGCAAGCGGCTGCTCGATGCCCTGGCCAAGTCCCCCTACCCGGTGGTCACCATTCAGGCGGTCAAGTCCGCCAAGGACAAGGCCGCGCTCGTCACCGCGGACGTGCGCCGGGCCGGGCGCCGCATGGATGCCGACGCTGTCGGGGCGCTCGTGGACGCGCTGGGCACCGACCTGCGCGAGCTGTGCTCGGCCGCCGAACAGCTCCTTGCCGATACTCAAGGCACCATCACCCTGGAGACCGTCAACACCTACTACGCGGGGCGCTTCGAGGCCACCGGTTTCACCGTCGCCGACGCCGCCGCAGCCGGAAATGTGGCCAAGGCCGTCACCGCGCTGCGCCACGCGCTCGCCACCGGCACCGACCCGGTGCCGATCGTTGCCGCCCTGGCCATGAAGATCCGCCAGCTGGCTCGGGTTGCCGCCCTCGGGGGACGCCGCGGGCTGAGCGCGCGGGATCTGGGCATGGCGCCATGGCAGGCGGAGCGCGCCCGCCGGGAGTTGTCGGGCTGGTCCGACGACGCGCTCGCGGTGGCGATCATGGCGGTTGCCCGCGCCGATGCCGAGGTGAAGGGCGCCTCACGCGACCCGGTCTACGCCGTCGAACGAGCCGTGCTCACCATTTGCGATGCCCGCCGCGGACGCCTGCGGCGCTGAGCTCGCCCTGGTGGCCCGTCCCCGGAAACGGGCCACCAGGTGTGTGAATCAAGCTTGCGTGAAGGAGGCCAGCGTGAGCGCCGTGCTCATGGCCGCGCACGCCGCCTCGTAGCCCTTATCCTCGTCAGCTCCGGGGCCACCGCAGCGGGCGAGCGCCTGAGCCTCGTCGTCGCAGGTGAGCAGACCGAAGCCCACCGGCACCCCCGTGTCGAGGGCGACCCTGCCAAGCCCGTCGGTGGCGGCCCGGCACACATAGTCGAAATGCGGGGTGCTGCCGCGGATCACGACGCCCAGCGCGACGACGGCGTCGGCCCCGCCCCGCGCGGCAGCAGCGGCGAGGATCGGCAGTTCGAAGGAGCCGACCGCCCGTACTACGCGCGCTCGTGCCCCGGCGTCCTCAACGGCGCGCAGCGCCCCTGCGACCAGGCCATCCATGACCCGCTCGTGCCACTGGGCGGCGACGACCGTCACCCTCATGCCCTGCGCGTGTGGTGCGCTCTGCTCGGGTGCCCCGGTTCCGCTCATTGTGCTGCTCCTTCGTCTTCGTTGT
The DNA here is from genome assembly GCF_032465695.1 of Actinomyces sp. MRS3W. Lineage (NCBI taxonomy): Bacteria > Bacillati > Actinomycetota > Actinomycetes > Actinomycetales > Actinomycetaceae > Actinomyces > Actinomyces sp. MRS3W. The sequence goes on along the minus strand of NZ_JAWDJJ010000338.1, from coordinate 2,866 downwards.
CGTGGTGTGCCGGACGGTCACCGGCGTTGGTCTCTTCGAGGTGCTGCCCGGCGAAGGGCGGCGCGGTCCCACCGGAGTCGAGATCCGTGAACAGGTGCCCCATGCGGTCGCGTTTGGTGCGCAGGTAGGTGAGGTTGTCCCCGTTGGCGAAGGTGGGCGTGGCCCGTCGAGCCGACACTGCCACCCCGTAGCGCTCCAGGCCGGCGACCTTGTCCGGATTGTTCGTCATGAGCTCGACCGAACGCACCCCGAGGAAGCGCAGCACCTGGGCGGCGGTGGCGTAGCTGCGCGCATCGGCCGGCAGCCCCAGCGCAATATTGGCATCGAGGGTGTCCAGTCCCTCCTCCTGGAGGGCGTAGGCGCGCAGCTTGTCGATGAGTCCGATGCCGCGCCCCTCATGATCGGAGGCGTAGACGAGCACGCCGCGTCCGCGAGCGCTGATCGCCTCCATGGCCGCGCGCAGCTGGGGCCCGCAGTCGCAGCGCAAGGAGGACAGGACGTCACCGGTCAAGCACGCCGAGTGCACCCGGGTGAGGACATCCTCACCGCCTGTGATATCGCCGCACACGAGTGCGAGGTACTCGGCGCCGTCGATCCTGCTGCGCAGGGCATGAGCGGTGAACTCCCCGTGGGCGGTGGGCAGATAAGCCGTGACGACCTCCTCGACGAGCTCCTCGTGCAGCCACCGGTAGCACTCCAGAGCGCTCACCGAGATCATGGGCATGGAGTGCGCGTCGGCGAAGTCCCGCAACTGGCCGCGGCGCGCCATGGTCCCGTCGTCGTTGACGACCTCGACGAGGACGCCAACCGGCCGCTGACCCGACAGGCGCATGAGGTCGATGGCGGCCTCCGTGTGTCCGCGGCGCGTGAGAACTCCTCCGTCACATGCGCGCAGGGGGAAGACATGGCCAGGATGGACGAGGTCGGCCGGTCCGGAGTCCGGATCCGCCAGAACACGGATCGTGCGTGCACGGTCGGCCGCGCTCACGCCGGTCGTCACCCCGTTGCGAGCGTCGGCGCTCAGCGTGAAAGCAGTTCTCTTGGGATCGGTGTTGTGCTCGGTCATCATGGGGATGCCCAGGCGGTCGAGCTCCCCAGCCGTCGCAGGCACGCAGATGATGCCCGTCGAGTGGCGGATCGCGAAGGCCAGCTGCTCGGCCGTGGCTGTAGCCGCCGGGAAGATGAGGTCCCCCTCGTTTTCCCGGCTCTCGTCGTCGACGACGATGACCATGCGGCCCTGGCTGAGCGCATCGAGAGCGTGTTCGACGGTGTCGAGGCGGAGAGGGGCACTCTCGCTCGGGTGCTGCTCGTGGCGCCCGGTGGTGTGGATGTGATCGAGCATGCTCATGCCGCTCCCTCGCCGGCACTTGTACCCAGGAGCCGCTCGACGTACTTCGACATGACATCGACCTCGAGGTTGACCCGATCGCCCGGCGCCCTCACGCCGAGCGTCGTGCGGTGCAGCGTCTCCGGGATGAGGCCGACGCTCAGCGACGGGGTGTCACCAGGCGCATCGCCGTCGTCGACGTCGACCACGGTGAGAGAGACCCCGTCGACGGCGATGGAGCCCTTGACGGCGACGTAGCGGGCCAGATCCCGAGGCAGGCCGAGGCGCACGAGGTCCCAGTGCTCCCCGTGCCGGCGGTCGATGATTTCCGCGGTGGCGTCGACGTGCCCCTGGACGACGTGTCCGCCGAGGCGGTCGCTGACGCGCAGCGCCCGCTCGAGGTTGACCCGGTCGCCGGTGGCCAGGGTGCCCAAGGTTGTGCGGGCGAGTGTCTCCGCCATGAGGTCGGCGGTGAAGACACCGTCGTGCAGGTCGGCGACGGTCAGGCAGCAGCCGTTGACGGCAATAGAGTCACCCGCCCTCGCGTCCTGAGTCACGGCCGGCGCGTCGACCGCGAGCCGGGCCGAGTCCCCAATGACGTCGAGCCGGACGACCCGTCCGAGCTCCTCAACGATTCCTGTGAACATCAGCGACTCTCCTCGGTATTGGTGGTGGATGGGGCTGTGAATGCGGGGGCGCGGTCCGGGGCGCCGGGGTAGCCGGTCAGGCGGAGGGCGAGTTCGTCGCCCTCGCCGAGAACCGTGACCCGGGGGTTGTGGAGCCGCAGGATGTCGGTAATCGTCGATACCCCGAAGTCGGTGACGGCGGCGGGCCCCGCGCCGAGCAGCGCGGGCGCCACATAGGCGACCACCTCGTCGACGACGCCGGCCCGCAGGAAAGCGGCCGCGAGGGTTGGTCCACCCTCCAGGAGGACGTGACGGATCTCGCGGGAGGCGAGGACTGCGAGAACGGCGTGAGGGTCATGCTCCGGCAGGAGTAGATGGTGATCGTCGGCGAGCACCTGTGCGGTGGCCGGGACGGGCCGTGAGCCGACGACGACGCGCAGCGGCTGGAGGTGGGCCGAAGCCGGCTGCCCTGCCGCATCACGGATGGTGAGGGCCGGGTCATCGGCGAGGACGGTACCGGTTCCCACCATGATGGCGTCGCAGTCGCGGCGCAGGCGGTGCACGTCGTGGCGGGCCGCCGGAGGGGTAATCCATCTGCTCGTCGTGTCAGCGGCGGCGATACGGCCATCAAGGGTTGCCGCGAACTTCCACGTCACCAGGGGACGGCCGGTCGTGACCGCGTGAAGCCACGGTCGGTTGAGGCGGGCGGCCTGCTCGGTGCACAGACCGCGCCGTACGCGAACGCCGGCGGCTGCGAGGGTCGCTGCGCCGCCGCGAGCCTGCGCGGTGGGGTCGTCCATGGCATAGACGACATCGGCGACCCCTGCGTCGATGAGCGCCTGGGCGCACGGACCGGTACGGCCGTGGTGGTTGCAGGGCTCGAGTGTGACAACGGCGGTGGCTCCGCGCGCGC
>NZ_JAWDJJ010000337.1:0-998 GCF_032465695.1 Actinomyces sp. MRS3W | reverse complement strand
GGTGGGGACTAGCTCTGGCGGGCGCGCAGGCGAGCCAGGGGACCGTCGGCCTCAGCAAGCAGTTCCTGTGGTGTGCCGGCGCGCACCACGCGGCCGCCGTCGAGGACGACGACGTAATCCGCCTCCCCCAAGCGATGCAGCCGGTGGGTAATCTCCACGACGGTGGCCCCGCGTTGCGCCGCCCAGTCGCGGACGGCGTCGCGCACACGCGCGTCGAGGGCGGGGTCCAGGTGGCTGGTGAACTCGTCGAGGACCAGCACGTCCGGATTCGCCAGCAAGGCACGGGCGAGCGCGATGCGCTGCTGCTGCCCACCGGAGATCGACGCCCCGCGCTCGCCGAGCATGGTGTGATACCCGCCCGGCAGGGCGAGCACCTCGTCGTGCAGGGCGGTCAGACGGCAGGCCTGCTCCACCTGCTCCTGCGTCGCCGAGGGGCGGGCGAGGCGGACGTTATCGGCCACGCTCATACGGAACAGATGCGCTTGCTGGGTCACCAGGGCGGCGCGTTCGCGCAGACAATCGCCGCTCAGTTCACGCACGTCGACGCCGCCAACCGTGATCCTCCCGGCGGCGGGGTCGTCGAAGCGCAGGGCCAGGCGGGCGAGCGTGGTCTTGCCGGATCCGGAGGTGCCCACCAGGCAGGTCCACCGGCCCGCCCGGGCGCGCAGGCTCACCCCATGCAAAGACGGGCGGGCCGCATCCGGGTAGGTGTAGTCCACGTTCTCCCAGGCGACGTCGAGCGAGCCCTGGGGCAGGCGGGCGGCGCCGTCGGGCACCTCAACGGGGGCGGTGGTCACCCGGTGGACGCGCTCCGCGGCGGCCAGAGCGGTGCTCAGTGAGCCGGCGAGCTCTTCCACCCCGCGCACGGTCTCCCCCAGACGCAGCACGGCGGCCGCGGCGGCGGCGAGGGCGGCGAGCGACACGGTTCCAGCCCCCACCGCGCTGGCGCCCGCGGCGACGACGGCGATGGGGCCGGCCAGCACCAGCAACTCCACCCC
>NZ_JAWDJJ010000336.1:0-6030 GCF_032465695.1 Actinomyces sp. MRS3W | reverse complement strand
GGGTACGCACGCTCACCCCGCCGAGCCGCACCGTCACCGGCAGGTGCGGGACGGGGACGTCGATGAACATGCGCCAGCCGCGTTGCGCCTCCAGCAGGCTGGCCGCCGCCTGGCGGCGCACGTCGCGGGGCGACGCCGGCAGCTGCTCCGGCAGGCGCTGGAACAGGGGACCCTCACTCGGAGCGTTCGGGGGCCGCATGACCATGCGTGCCAGGACCCGGGCCATGTCGCGGGGCGCAGGCTCGGCGTCGGTTGCGGTACCGGTGCCGGCATGCTGCGCGCGATCCGCCGAACCGTAGCCGTCATAGGGGATGACCCGCGGGCGCCAGCCGCGGCGCCGGAGCACGGGGATCGAGTCACGGTGGAACTGGTCCGCGACGGTGCGGACAATGTCGGAAAACGGCACGGAGCCATCTTACGGACGAATGCCGTCGGCGTCCGAGGGAGTAGCCGGGGCGGGCTCCCCATCCGGCCCTGCGCCGCCAGTTTCGTCAGCGCCGCCGCGCAGCACCTTGCTGCCGGTGCGCGGGCCGCCCGCGACCCCCGCCGGGTGGGCACGACGCCGGGCGAGGGCTCCGGCCGCACGCCACAGCACGACGCCGGTCGCGAGCGCCCACCACGTGTAGGACGAGCCCACGACCGTCGCCCAGAAGGGCCAGCCCTGTTCGACATGGTTCTGCTCCGGGAACCACCACTGCATGGCCAGGCCGAAGACCGCCGCACCCGTCGCGGCCGCCACCAGCAGGCTGGGGGTCGCCCACGCCAGTCCCGCGGCCACGAGCCCCATGAGGGCGGGCAGACACCACACCCAGTGGTGCGACCAGGAGATCGGCGAGACCAACAGGCCCAGCACCATCGCAACCGAGGTTTGCACGACCTGGATGACCCCGTCGGGGAGCGGGAAGCCAGGAGCACGGGGCGTTCGGATGGGGCGCTCGTTCGATGCGCCGACGGCGGCGGAGGGATTGTCGGTGGTAGGGGTAGCTCCGGCGTCGGTCGGGGAGGGGACGGTGGCAAGCGAAGAGGCGGTCGGGCGTGCGTCGGCCGGTGGGCGCAGGCGGTTCAGGCGCACCAGCAGCAGCCAGGCGGCGGCAACGGCTGCCACGACGAGGACGCCCCAGACCACGTCCCACAGCTGCTCCGGCAGCCAGCGCGCCACCAGCCCCTTGAGGTTCTGGTTGCCGGAGTAATCGGTGAAACCCGCACGGGAGGAATCCCACATCGCGGAGAAGAAGAACTGCGCCGACTCCCGCGGTGAGATCAGCCAGCACAGCGCCGTCGTCCCCAGCGCCGAGCCGACCATGGTGGCCGCACCCCGCCAGTCGCGCCGGGCCAGAAAGACCAGCACCGCGATGGCCGGCGTCAGCTTGAACGCGGCCGCCAGGCCGGCCAACACGCCCCGCAGGCGCGAGGACGCGGGCACCACCAGCAGATCCAGGGCCACCAGCATCATGAGGACCGCGTTGATCTGGCCGTACTCCATGGTTTTGGGTACCGGCTCCAGCAGCAGTACCGCGCCCAGCGCCAGCCAGGGGGCGGCGCCCCAGGCGACCCGGCGTGCTGCGCCCAGCGCATGCAGCACCGCCCAGGCCGTGATGGCGGTGCACACCGGTGTTGCCACCACCAGCGCCACCTGGGTGGCCCGGTCCGGCCACCAGGTCAGCGGCGTGAAGACCCAGGCCGCGAAGGGTGAGTAGGTGAATGGCCACAGCTGCTGGGCAGGGTTGGCGTACCACTCGTACAGGCTGCCGCCGGCGTGCCACTGGGTGACCGCGTGGTGATAGATCCAGGCGTCGAGCTTAAAGATTGCCGAACCGTCCTTACCCCACAGGGTCGGGTAGATGGACAGGGCGAGTGCCACCCAGCCGATGAGGGCCGCGGCCGGGGACACGAGCGCGCGTTTAAGGGACTCCACGCTCGGCAGTCTAGGGGCCGATACGTCGACGTGTGGGGCCGGAGTCGACCGCTCTCTGGCGCACCTGATGGTGAATCGGTGTAGTAGACGGCGAACCGATGCGGCTCAGGTTAGTCGGTCTTGGTGGCGTCCGGGTCCGCGGGCAGCGTGTGGCGCGGGCGGGCCCGTCGCAACGTGCGCAGTCCGGCCAGGCACATGACGACGCCGAGCCACCCCATGGCGGCAACCAGCAGGTAGCCGCCATGGCTGCCTGCGGCGTCAACCGCGTGACCGGCGAACATGGAGCCCAGCGACACGCCGACGTTCATGGCCGTCCCGACCCAGGCCAGGCCCTCGGTGAGCTGGGATGGCGCCACAGAAACCTGCGTGATGGAGTTACCCGTGGTGACGGTCGGGGCAATCGCCATGCCCGTCAGCGCCATGAGCACGCCCAGCACCACCAGGTTCGGGGCGAACATGAGGGTGGAGGCGCCCACGGCCAGCGCCGTCGTGCCGACGAGGAACTGCTGCCACAGCGGATAGCGCCACGAGCGCGAACCGTAGATAAGGGCGGCCGTGAACGAGCCGACGCCCCAGGCGGCCAGGACCGTTCCGGAGGCCGACTTCATACCGAGCTCGGTGGCGAAGGCGACAGCGGCGACGTCGTTCGCACCGAACATGGCGCCGGAGGCCAGGAAGACGGCAATGACGGCGACGACGGCGCCGTGCCGCAGCACCGGGCGTGTCGGCTCCGGCTGGCTGGTGGCCGCGCTCGCGGGGCTGCGGTGGCGGGTGCGCCGGTGCGGGGTGGGTTCGGTGGCGCGCTGGGAGAAGAACCACAGGCCACCACCCAGTTGCAGCACGACGGCGGCGACCCACCCGCTCGTCGGTGGTAGCGCCGGTGAGGTGCACAGCACCGTAGCCAACACCGGACCGATGATGAAGGCGACCTCGTCGAAGGCGGCCTCCAGCGAGAAGGCGGTATGCACTCCCTCCGGGGTGGTGAGCACAGTGGTCCAGCGTGAACGCACCAACGAGCCGAAGGACCCCGCCAGGAGCCCCGCCAGCGCCGACGTCGCTATGAGCAGCCCCAGTGGGGCGTGCGCCTGGGCGGCGACGACCAGGCCGATGAGCGCCGCCGCCGAGCCGAGCGTGGCCGGCAGCATGATGCGGGTCTGGCCGTGGGCATCGACGAGTCGGGCCAGGATGGGGGAGCCGATGGCGACGGCGATGACGTTCGCCGCGGAGACCGTCCCCGCGGCCGAATAGCTTCCGTATAGCTCCTGGATCGCCAGGATGGTGGAGATGCCCACCATGGACATGGGGAAGCGGGCGATGAGACCCGCGAGGGAGAAGCTGAGGGCGCCGGGGTGGCGCAGGATGGTGGCGTAGCTGCTGGACATTCAGTTCTGCTAGTGGACGGATGTGGGTTGAGGGGGTGAGAACGGTGGGCGGGTGCGGCCGCGCTCAGCGACTGGTGGGCTCGGCGTTGGCCCGCGAGAGGCTGAAGCCTTGGCCGGACACCTGGCTCCAGCATTCAATACCGGATTCGGAGGAGGTGCAGGCGAAGGTGTCGTTCTTGGCGGAGGCGCCGTAGTTGAGGGAGGCGCCGGTGGAGGTGAAGGACGTGCCGCAGCTGCCCTGGGCCTCGCCCTCGGAACCGACGCTCACCGTGAAGGCCTGATCCTTGGAGTTGTTGCAGGAGGCGTCGGCGGGGACGAAGTCGTGCTCGTTGATGGTGCAGGACACGGAGTCCTCGCTCAGCACGCAGCTGATGTTGCCTGACGGTGCGGTGAAGGCGTTCATTTCCAGGGCGTCGTCCGGGGCGGGCGCGGTGAGGTTCTGGGAGGCGGTCGGTGTAGGGGTCGGCGACGGCGTTGGGCTCGCCTCGGTGGGCGCCGGGGTGGTGGCGGGAGCCTGTGTTGCCGGGGCCTCGACGGTGTCGCTCGCAGGAGCGGAGGTCGTGGTGCGGTCGGTGTCCGAGGTGAGGAACCACACAACTAGGGCGACGACGAGTACTAGCGCAATACACCCGAGAACCCATAGCCACCGGTTGCCATTGTGCTGCCGCTCTTCGGACTCGGGGGTGCCGACGCCGAAGATCCCCTGTTCGGCGGCTGGCGGCTGCGCCTGAGCGGTGGGCTGGGCCTGCGGATACGTCGTCTGCTGGGGATAGGACTGCTGCGGGTAGCCGGCCGTCGCCTGCGCGGAGGGGTAGGCGACGGTGGGGGCGGCCCCGTCCGAGACGGACTGCCGTCGTTCCATGATGGGACGCCGGTCGGGCCCGGCCGCCTGTGTGATAGCAGACTGGGAGAGGGCCTGGGTGGGTGCCGCCGCACCGGACGCGGCCGCCTGCGCCTGCTCCAGGCTCAGGGCCTGGGTGGTGGCCGCAGCGTTGCGGCGCGCCAGGGCTGCGTCGACGGCGGGGTCCCCCAAGGTGCCGAGCCATTCCAGCAGCGCCGGGTAAGTGCGCGGGTTCTCCGCGATGTAGGGGCGTAGCCCGGGGTAGTTGTTGGCGAGCTCATGCAGGGTGCTGAGCTCCGCATTGGGGTCGCTCGCCCGTGCGACGAGGTCGTCTTGAGGCTGAGACATGCTGGGTCCTCCGCGGTTGCGTGAGCTCAATCCGCGCGTATTGACGCGGACTGCCGGTGGGTGCCGGTCACCATGAGCCTACCTGAGAGCCTGCTTTGGCGGCTTTAACAGGTATCGTCTCGGTGACAACCCCTGCACTCCGAGGAGGCGTCCATGCGCGAGGACACTGCCAGTTTGGCCGACCGGGCCGAATCCGAGGAGTCCGGTGCGGGCGATCCTGGCAGCGGCGGCCCGATTGCCGCAATGCCATCGGCGCCGGAACCGCTCGCAGCGGCCGGGCCACAAGTACGGACGGTCGTCGGTGCGTCCACGGACGTCGGCCGCCTCCGGCGCGTCAATGAGGACGGCTACCTGGCAGTGGCCCCAGCCTTCATCGTCGTCGACGGAATGGGCGGGCACGCTTCCGGTCGCGCCGCCAGCCGGGCGGCTCTGAGTGCCCTCCGCCCGCTGGCCGGCACGCGAATCACCGACCCGGACGTCGTCGTCGACGCCGTCGTCGCCGCCGGGGAGGCGGTCTCCGCGATCCCCTCCCAGGCCGCCAACCAGCCCGGCGCCACCGTTGCCGGCGCGGTATTCGCGGATTTGCCCGAGGGACCGACCTGGATTGTCCTCAACATCGGTGACTCACGCGTCTACTTGCTGCGTGACGACCTGCTCTCACAGCTGTCTCACGACCACTCCCAGGTGCAGGATCTCGTCGACGCCGGCAGGCTCACCCCGGCGGAGGCCCGCCGGGATTCGCGGCGCAATGTCGTGACGCGGGCGCTCGGCGCCGGCCTGGAGCAGACCGCCCTGCCCGAGCTGCATCTGGTTCCGGCGCGCGCGCAGGACCGCATTCTCGTGTGCTCCGACGGTCTGAGTGATGAGCTCGACGACGCCGAACTGGCCACGGTGCTCGGATCGGGTCTGGGCGCCCAGCGCACCGCCGAGCTCGCGGTGGCCGCGGCGCTCGAAGCCGGGGGGCATGACAATGTCACCGCGCTCGTTGTGGATCTGCTGCCGGAGGAGACCCGATGAACCAGGACGCGGGCGAGGAGCTCACGGCGGACGCGCAGGCCACCGTCCGCCTCGGCGACGCCGACGAGGCCGGACAGGGTGGCATCGCGATCCGAGGCAGGTACGGCACGGCCATGGTGTCGCCCGCAGCGCCGGAGCAGGTGCGCGCGCAGGTGCTGGCCGCCCTCGGCGGGCCCGCTCACAATGCGCCCGCCGAGGGGACGCCGAATACGAGGGCGGGCGCGGAGCCGGAGGCGCTCGAGGTCGGGGACGCTCCCGCTCATCCGGTCAGCGACGAACAGACCGCGCCGCGCCCCGATGGCGCCGGGCTGCTCGAGACGGGGGTGTGGGTCGACCCCGACGACGCCGTGCCGGTGGAGGTCGATCTGGGGGAGGATGCTGCGGCGGCGGGTGAGACCGTCGTGGACCCCTTCCCGTCGGTTCGTGCCGCGCGCTATCCCGAGCCCGAACCCGGCTCCGGTCGGCGTCGGCGCCGGGCCGCCCCCGCACCGGACTCGGATACGGCGGTGGCAGCCGCGGCCCCGGCC
>NZ_JAWDJJ010000335.1:0-10677 GCF_032465695.1 Actinomyces sp. MRS3W | reverse complement strand
CCTCCACCTTCCTCACCCGCCTCAAGGTGGGGGGACGCCTCATCGACGCTAAGGGCGTCTCCCGCCTGTATCGGGCCCGCATCTCCGGCTGGCAGCTGGCTCTGCTGGCGTTGGCAGGACTGATCGCGCTGTTCGTCGCCCTCGCCTCCACGCCCGGGGGACAGACACTGCTCGGGCTCTCGGGCGCGATGTGGGACGATCTGGTCAACTTCTTCCGGTCCCTGGTGGGACTGACTCCGAACACACCCTCCGTCTGAGCAAGGACAGGATCCTTCATGATCGATTTCCGCTACCACCTGGTCTCGCTCATCTCCGTCTTCCTCGCGCTCGCCGTCGGCGTCGTGCTGGGGGCCGGGCCCTTACAGAACTCACTCGGTTCGGCCCTCAACGACCAGGTCACCTCCTTGCGGGCGGACCGTAACGACCTGCAAAGCCGCCTGGAACAGACCGAGGCGGCCGTCAATGACCGCGACGATTACATCACCGCCGCCGGTGAGTCGCTGCTCGCCGGTGTCCTTGACGGAAAGCGGGTGGTCATCGTGGCGATGCCGGACACCGACGGTTCCGACATTGACGCCGTCACCACCGAGCTGAACGTCGCAGGCGCCACCGTCACCGGTCGTGTCAATCTCACCACCGCCTGGACCGAAGTCGGCCGCGAATCCTTCCGCTCCACCTACTCCGGTCAATTCACCGGTTACCTGGAGACCTCCTCCTCCGACGGCAACACGATTCTCGGTGAGGGACTGGCCACCGCGCTGACCACGGAGGGCGAGAATGCGACGGCACTCATGGAGCTGCTCACTGCCTCGGATACCCCTCTGGTCACCGTTGACGCTGAGCCATCCGGACCCGCCGACATGATCGTCGTCATCGGCCCGCGCACCGCCGCCACCACAAGCGGCACTGAACCCACCGCCGAAGCCACCACCCAGGAGGACCCGGCCGCATGGACTGCCGCGCTCACCGGGGTCGCCTCGGCGGCCACAACCGTGGTCGTGGGCGCCGGCGATGCCGACACGGACTTGGTGACCGTGCTGCGCGCTGCCGGAGCCCCAGTCACCACGATTGACTCCGTCGGCCAAGCCACCGCCGCGGTATCGGTCCCCCTCGCCCTGGCCTCCACCGCCGCGGGCACCCGCGGCAACTACGGCTTTGACGACGGTGCCGACGCCATCATTCCTCCCGCCGCAAGCTGAGTGATGCAGCCATGACGTCATCAGACCGCAGGGCGAGCGGGTGCGGCCCGGCCAGTTTCGCACTGGTGGTCACCGCCGCCTGCTCCGCCGCTCTGGGGCGCCTGGGCGCGCCGTCACGTCGGCTCGAACGCGTCAATTTCCGGGGCCGTACCGTGAGTCTGCGTGGAGGGGTGGGTGTTGCCCTCGGCGCCGTTGCCGCCGCTAGCGCTGCGGGCCGCGCCCTCCACCCACCAGCCGCGCCGAGGCCCGCAGTTGAAGCGATCGCCGCGGCCACTGCGGTCACGGCGGCGGGGGTGGCCGGAATGATTGACGATCTGGACGCCGGCGCCCACGACGGCGACACTCCCGCCAAAGGTCTCAAAGGGCACCTGGGGGCGCTGCGCCGCGGAAACCTGACCACCGGCGCCCTCAAGATCGGTGTCATCGGGGCCGGTGCCCTGGTCGCTGGGGGACTGCTCGCGGGAACCCGACGCCATGACCGGGCTGCCGGCGCCGTCGTCGACGCTGCCACGCGCGCCGTAGCCATTGCCTCCTGGGCCAACGTCCACAACCTGCTCGACCTGCGTCCCGGCCGTGCCCTCAAGGCGGCAGCGCTGGTGGCAACGCCGCTGCTGGCCGATCGCCGCAGCCGCGCCGCCGGCAGCCGGGCGCTTGCCGCCGGTGCCCTCGGCGTCGCCGCCGCGGCCCTGCCCGAGGACCTGGGGGAAACCACCATGCTCGGCGACACCGGCGCGAATGCGCTGGGCGCGCTGGTGGGCACTGCTCTGGCGACCCACCCCAGCGGTGCGCTGCGGGCGCTCGCCGCCGCGGTTGGAACCGGGCTGGTCCTGGCCAGCGAGAAGGTCTCCTTCACCCGTGTCATCGCCGGTCACCGGCTACTGTCCGCCCTCGACAACCTCGGGCGTCGGGCCCGGTGACAGGGCCCACCGCCGTGCCCGCTGCCCCCACCACCACCGCGCCCTCCGGCGACCGCCGGGGGCTGTTGGGCGCCGTCGGGGGTGTGGCTGGCCTCACCCTTGTCTCTCGTGCCCTGGGGTTCCTGCGCTGGATTGTGCAGGCCACCACCGTCGGTGCCGGGACGGTGGCCGGCGCCTACGCCACCGCGAATCAGATTCCCAACGTCCTGTACGAGGTGGTTGTCGGCGGTGCGCTGGCCGCCACCGTGGTTCCGCTGCTCGCCGGTCCCGTCAGCGCCGGTCGTACCGGCGACGTCTCCCGCACCACCTCCGCCCTGCTCGCTCTCGTGCTGGTCGTGTTGACCCCGCTCGCCCTGATCATGGCCCTGTGCGCCGACCCCATTGCCGGCCTGTTCCCCGTTTCCCAGGGCGTGGACGCAAGTATCCAGCGCGACCTGGTTGCGGCATTCCTGCGCATGTTCGCGGTGCAGATCCCCCTGTACGGCGTCGGCGTGGTCCTCACCGGCGTGCTGCAGGCTCACGGCTGCTTCACCTGGCCGGCCCTGACCCCCGTCCTGTCCAGCCTGGTGGTCATGGCCACCTACGCCGTCTACGGCGCGCTCACCCCCACGGCGGATACGGCCTCCCCGACGGCGCTGTACGTACTGGGCTGGGGCACGACGGCGGGCGTCGCCGCACTGTCATTGCCGCTGCTGTGGCCAGTACGTCGCCTGCGCCTGCGGCTGCGTCCGTGCCTGCGCCTGGAGCGCGCGACCTGGACGAAGGCGCTGCGACTGGGCAGCGCCGGCATATGGACCCTGGTGGCGCAGCAGATCAGCGTGGTGGCGGTGCTGGCGCTTGCCCGCGCCGGCGGGCAGACCGGCACCGTCGCCGTCTACCAGTACACCCAGGCCGTTTACCTGCTGCCCTACGCCGTGCTTGTCGTCCCGGTAGCCACGGTCATCTATCCCCGGCTCGCCGCCGCCTTCGACCATGACGGCAACGATGCGGGCGGGGCGCACGCACTCACCGCACGCTCCACCGCGCTCGTGACCGGCGTCGCCGTGGCCGGAGCGGGCATGCTCGTGGCTGCGGCTCATGGGGCCGAGCGTTTCTTCTCCCTCCTGGCCGACGTCGACGGCATGGGGACCTCCCTGGTACTGCTCGCTCCGGGGCTGGTGGGCTATGCCCTCATCTACCAGGTCACTCGGGCGCTGTACGCGGCGAACCGGCCGCGTGGTGCGGCCGGAGCGGCTGCCGTCGGCTGGTTGACGGTGGCGTTGGGATCCTGGGCGGCAGTAGCGCTGTTGGCGCCACACGGCGGGGACGGCGTTGCCACCCTTGAAGGCCTGGCCCTGGGCACCACCGCTGGCATGTGCGTGGCGGGCGTGGGCCTGCTGGTGGTGCTGGCCCGGTGCCTGGGCGCGCGGGTCCTGGCGCCGACGGCGCGCATCCTGGCGGTGACGGTTCCGGTTGCGGCCGCGGCCGGGCTGGCCTGCAACTGGCTGAGCCGCCAACCGGGTCAGGTGGCCGGCACGGTGGCCGTGGCCCTCGTCGGGGCTGTGGTGAGTGCGGCGATCACCCTGGGAGCCGTGGGGATCAGCGATCGGGGCCTGCTCGCCGCCGTGCGCCATAGCGGACATGCACGCCCCGACGCCGTCGACCATGCCCAAGACGAGCCCCAATCGAGGGAGGCCGAATGAACGTGAACCGACGGCGCGTGTTGGAGGTGTCGGGCAGTGCCGCCGGCGGCATGCGCGCCCACGTGGCTGCCTGCGCCCGGCTGCTGGCCGCAGCGGGCCATGACGTCATTGTGGAGGCTCCGGCGGACGTCGTCGGCGAGTCCGACTTCGGGCGGGCACGGGTGGAGGTACTGGAGATCGGGCCGCGACCCACACCCGCGGATATGGGGGCGCTGGCTCGCCTGCGTCGGCTCGGGCGGCGCGCTGATGTCGTCCACGCTCACGGTTTGCGTGCGGGTGCTCTGGCTGCGCTCGCCCTGGGACGACGCCGCTCCGGCCGCACCCGGCTGGTGGTCACCCTCCACAACCTGCCCGTTGGTGGACGCGTGACCACGGCCGTCGGAGACAGACTGGAGGACCTGGTTGCCGCCCGCGCCGACCACATCCTGGCCGTCAGCCCCGATCTGGCGCAACGCCAGCGCGAGCGCGGGGCGGCGCACGTCGAGTTAGCCGTCATACCGGCGCTGCCGCGCGCCGAGCAGGGGCTGGCCCCGCGCGCCTCTTCCATCGAGTCGGCCTGGAAGGGGGCGCGGGCACGGGTTCTCACCGTCGCCCGCCTGGCGCCGCAGAAGGGACTCGACCTGCTCCTGGACACGGCGGCGCTGCTGGCACACCCCGGCCCGGGTAGCCCGGATGCGCGCACGGAGCTGGTGTGGGCGATCGCCGGGGAGGGGCCGGGGCGTGCACAGGTCGAGGCGCGGATCAACGCGGAATTGCTCCCGGTCAGCCTGCTGGGGCGACGGGAGGATGTGCCCGCGCTCATGGATGCCGCCGACGTCGTCGTCCAGACGAGCCTGTGGGAGGGACAGCCGATCACCATTCAGGAGGCTCTGCGCGCGGGCGCCGCCATCGTGGCCACGGATGTCGGCGGCACCGCAGTGACCGCCCACGGGGGCGCGGTGCTGGTCGACCCCAGCCCGCAGGCGCTGGCCGACGCGATGACGCGGCTGCTCACCGATACCGACGCCCGCGAAGAGGCCCGGCGGCGAGCCCGGGACGCGGCGGCCCTCCTGCCGGATGACGCCGCCTTATTCGCACAACTGGACGCCGTGCTCTTCCCAGGATGAGAACGGCAGCCGGAATTAGAATCGCTCAAGCTAACCACGGCGGAAGTGGGAGGAGAAACAGTGAGTGAGAGCAATATCCGAGACGCCTGCGACCTCACACGGCAGGTGATCAGCCACGAGCGCATCTGGTCGGGGCCCATCTTCACGGTCGATGACGACATGGTGGTACTCGCTGATGGCAGCGAGCCCATCCGCCGTCAGACGGTGGCCCACCATGACGCCGTCAACATTGTGGCAATGCGCGAGGGCTCGGACTCCTCCCAGCCGGATGCAGCCGCGGAGATTCTCATGGTGCGCCAGTACCGCCATCCGGTGCGCGCCATGCTGTGGGAGATCCCGGCCGGCCTGCTGGACATGCCGGGGGAGTCTCCGCTGGATGCTGCACGGCGCGAGCTCGCCGAGGAGACCGACTACGTGGCCGAGCGGTGGGATGTGCTGGTTGATGTCTACGCCTCACCCGGATTCACCACGGAGGGGGCCCGCTCCTTTCTGGCGCGTGAGGTGAGGCTGCTGCCGGAGGATGCGCGGGTCCCCCGTGAGGCCGAGGAAGCCGAATTCGTGCCCACCTGGGTGCGCTTGGACCACGCGGTGGAGGCAATCATGCGCGGGCGGTTGCACAACCCGTCCACCGTCATGGGGATTCTCGCCACCGCGCGCGCCCGAGACGACGGGTACTCGCGGTTGCGTCCCGCCGACGCCGACTGGCTGCGCAGCCCCGAGAGTTTGTGATCCCGCTCCGGCGCTGATTTGCTTCAGCGTTCGTGTCCGGTTGGGGGCTGAGGATCAAGACCGCATGGGTAGGGTCTTCGCGACACCTTGAGGAGGGTGTGCGATGAGCAGTGATGCTGGCATGACGAAGGGTTCTGGGGGCTTGCCCCTATTGTGTGGACACGAGGGTTTCGAATCGTTCCGGGTTTGATGGAGGGGGCGAATACACGGAACGATTCAGGCGGCGGTGGCGGTGTGGAGGCTGAGGCGGCGGGCGTGTTCGAGCCGGCGACAGTAAGCCGGTGTCCGCCTGTCAGCCGTCATAAGCGCTCCCGGACCGGTAGCCGTGCAGGTAACTGTTGCCGAAGTCGTTGGTGATGTCTTCAAAGACGTAGTCGCCGGGGCCTGATTCAACCATTTCCACCCATGCTCCCAGCTCGCTCGGGGCCATGGTGGGGTCGTCTGCTTGTGTCAGGTCGATGGTGTGGGTGCCGTCGGGCTTGGTGATGATCCAGGTGTAGGTCTTGCTGCTGTCCCCGGTGATGGTGTAGTCCTCGGGGTCCAGCAGGCCCGCATTCGCCGCATCCTGGATAGCCATTGCGGATACTTGAATGGTGTCTATGGCGCCGTTGGTGGTGAGGGCGTGTTCGTAGGTGTTGGTGTTGTTTTTGTTGTTGGTGAGTCCGGCGAGGTAGCCGATGGCGTAGTTGGCTTGCAGATAGGGAGTGTTGATCGCATTGACCCGACGATCCGCGTCTGTGCCTGTGTTGGTGAGGTTGGTTTGGGCTTGGGTGTGTGCGTGTTCGGCCAGGGCGGTGGCGATAGTGCTGGTGCTGCCGGGGGTGTCGATGATGCGCCAGGCCAGGGTGGTGATGGGGGCGGAGTCGATGGGTTCGTGGTCGGTCAGTGGGTGTCCGAACCAGTTGTTGTCCTGGTCGCAGGTTGGCGTGTTCCAGGACTTGTAGGGGCTCGTCTGGTTCCAGGCGCAGGTGGTTTCGGCGGGGCTGTTGGCCAGGAGGCTGGCGATGGCTGTCTCGGTGGTGGTGGTGTACTGGTCCTCGGTGGTGTTGGTGGCCAGGTAGTCGATGGCTTGGCCGGTGAGCTGGTCAGCCTGGTGGCGGGTGCTGGCATCGGTGCTGGTGCGCTGGCTTGTGGCGGCGGCGATGGCGGTGGTGTAGGCGGCCAGGCCCGCCTGGTCCCACTGGCGCTGGGACAGCTGCTGGAAGCGCGGCTGGTTGGTGCTGGCTGGGGTTTCGGTGAGGTAGTCCAGGGCGGTGCGCGGATCGGCGGCGATCGCCTCGAGCGCGCCGGCCAGGGGGTCGAAGGAGTAACCGGTCAGAGTGCTGCCGATGGCCTGTCTGCCGAAGCTGGTCAGGTCGGGGTAGCTGGTGTTGGCGTACCCCCGGTAGCGGCTGATCATGCTGGGGTCTATTCCCGCCAGCGCGTCGGCCAGGGCGGTCAGGAACCCCTGAGCAAACCCGCCACCAGCATCCGCAGTACTTACGCCGTCGGCCTCCTCGGCGCTGCCAGTGTCGGCTGTTTCAGCGCCGAAATCCGTGGCTGTGGTGGGGGCCGTGAGTATAGCGTTGAGAGCGGTGATGCGCCCCCAATGGCCCTTGTCGGTCACGGATCCGGCGAGGGTCGTGGCCATGGAGTTACAGGTCTCTTCGTCCCAGATGGTGGATGCGGTGGCCAGGGTCCAGCCCAACAAGTTAGCGAGTTGTTGCCCGTTGGGAACGGCTTCCGCCAGGGGCAGGGCGGCGATCCTGCCGGCTCCCAGGGTGGTGATGAAGTCGTTGGCCCACACCGGATCGGAGGCGTAGGAGCTAGCAGCCTGAACCAGTTCACTCACACCGACGCCGCTGGTGCTGGTGGCGCGGGCCGCTTCCGTCAGCGCCTGTGCCGCCCGCGCGCCAGAAGACACCACGCCAGCCACATCAGCGGAAGTCACTGCCCCCGGGGTTCCCGCCACTGCGTTAGTGTTGGGCGCGCACCCCGACATCCCCGTCCCGACAAGCAGCACGACTATGGCTGTACCAAGACGAAGACCACGCCCGAACCGACGGTAATCAACCGGTACGTGCGAGTTAGCCACCATAACTACTCCCGGACTGATAGCCGGACGCATAACTGCCGTTGAAGTCGTCGAGAATTTCCTTAAATGTGTAGTCACCAATTTGTTCCTGTATCATATCTGCCCACGCGTCTACTTCTTCTGCTGCATTGTCGGGGTCGTCGGCGGCCGAGAGGTCGATAGTGTAGACGGGGGAACCGTCGGAGTTGGCGCGGTCAGGGTCCGGGACGATCCAGGTGTAGGTCTTCTCACTGTCCCCGGTGATCGTGTAGTCCTCCGGATCCAGCAGACCTGCATTCGCCGCGTCCTGGATAGCGGCCGCCCTGAGCCCTAAGTCCATTCCGCTCGGGGCGGCGGATTCGACCTGGGCGGCGTCGTACTCCACCACGGGCGCCAGCAGCGTGCAAGCCACTGAGTATCCAGTGGACGCCCCGGCTACGATTGCTGGAGGGCCGCCGACCACGCCGAATCCCGCACCGGCGACCGTGCTGATTACGCTGATTGCCGTTTTGGCTGCCTCGCTGCGCGCATCCGCGGACTCTTGGGCGGCGGAGTTGATATCCCCCGCCTTCTTGTCCGCAAGCCCCGCAAGATACCCCGCTGCCTGAGTCGCCCTCTCATATGCGTTGTTGATGTCATTGATTTGAGTGTCGGGGTCGTCGGCATGGCTGGCCGTGCTCTGCTGTGCTCGGTCATGGGCGTATTGCCCGAGTTGGGCAGCGATGGTGGCGGTCGCGTCGGAGGAGTCCGCTACCCGGTAGCCAAGTGCGTTGATGTCCTCGGCTTCAGCCGCTGGGAAACGTTGCCCTGTACTCGGGTCTATGAGGACAGAACTGCCGGTCCATGCGCGCGTGACTTCCGCCGGGCAGTTGGCCAGGAGCAGGGCGACGCGGGCCTTGGCATCGTCGTTATAGATATCCTCATTGGTGTTGGTGGCCAGATAGTGGATGGCGTGTCCGGCCAGGTCATCGGCGCGGTCGCGTATGCCCTGGTTATCCGAGGCACGCTGACTGGAGGCGGCGGCAACTGCGGCGGTAAAACCAGCGAATCCCTGCTCGTCCCAGTCACGTTTGGACAGTTCTTCCAACAGCGCCATGTCCGCACCGTCGCCGCTTTCAGACGCCTTGGCCAGGTAGTCCAAGGCGGCCTGGGGGTTGTTGCCCATGGCATCCAGCACACCGGCCAGGGGATCGAAGGACTGGTTGTCCAGGTAAGGGCCGAGGTTCTTCTTGTCGTAGCGGGCGATGTCGCTGTCGGTGTTTGTTGTGGCGCTCTTGGCAGTGGACTTGATGGTGTTCCAGTCGAGGTCATCGAGACTGTTCGCCAGGGCGGTGAGGAAGACGCTGTTGAACTCAAGATCGTTGACATAGTCACCGTCGGCGTCGTGTCCGCCGAGCATGGCGTTCAGGACGGTGATGCGTCCCCACTCGCCCTTGTCATCGACGGACTCCTTGATCGTCGTCGCCATGGACTCGCAGGTCTCTTTGTCCCAGGTGGTTGACGCGGAAGCCAGTAGCGTACCGAGCAGCTCGGCCAGCTCGGTGCCGGCCTCTCGCTTCAAGTCGTGCGTGCCCATGTCGTCGCTGACGGTGTAGTACTCGGCCACCTCCAACGGGAGGCTGGTGAGGTTCTCCGGGCCGATGGCGTTGATCAGCGCAGCCGCATAGGCAGGGTCACCCGAGTGCTCCCGTATAGACTCAATGACCTGGTCGTAGGTGCGGCCGTTGGACTTCGATCCCAGCCTGCCGCCCAGAATTGTTTGCAGATCATGGGCGTCAATGGTGGCCTGCGACCACGCGGTCAGATCGTCGATCGTGTCGATGGTGGTGTCGTCGGGAACCTCGCAGCTGATGCCACCATTGGCGGTCATACTGCCCACGCCGGACTCATTGACGGCAATGATCGCATCCTTAGCCTTCTCCAGGTCGTCAGCCCTACCATTGACTCCGTCGATAGCGTCATTGGCCTTCGTGCGGAACTCAGCGAGATCCATGGGATCGTGCTCTTCTGCGCACTTGTTATCTATGCTGGTCATGGCGGCCGTGCAGTCGTCCGCAAAATCTCGCAGGTCCTGAATTGCGGTATTTAATTTGTCGGGATTCATATAGATTACAGCCATGTCAGTACCTCCCTCTTTGTCGTTCTTCCCGGTACTCCCTCTTATCCTGGGTCGTTTGGCCAGTCGGCCGCCGGATCGTCCTCATCGACGTCTTTAGGGAGCGCGTACTTCGCATTGTTGATCGCTTCGAGCATACCGCTGAAGGCTGCATCTACGGAGTCGACGTCGGTCTTCGTATCCTCCGCCGAGGTGTTCGCCAACGGGCCAGTCCACGTATCGTCGGCATTAACCGCAGAACTGTATTTCTGTCCCGGTGACTGCGTCCACGGCAGCGACGAGAAGGGTGAGTTCGTGGCGAACCCTAATTCGGAGTTCTTGTCAGACGTGTGCATGCTCAAGCGCTCGAGTGCCTCGCGTTTGGGGTTGGCAACCATGTTCTATCTACCTCCGTGAAGTCGGGTTGCGCATTGGCTCGACAACTGTTTGCCTACGGTCCAACTCATGGTTGGTGGGTTGGTTTTGTGTTGAGGGTTTGGATTTCGGCGACGGGGATGTTGGTGGTTGTCTGTGTGGTGTGGGTGCCGAGGTTGCCGGTGGCGCCGTCGGTGGCGGTGTAGCTCGCGGTGTAGGCGACGCTGATGTCGACTGGGGTGACCGAGTCTTCCAGGTGGGCGGAGGAGCGGTTGAAGACGATGACGCAGTCGGTGCCCGTCCGGTCGTTTTGTTCATTCCAGGGGATGCCGAAGCCGGTGCAGTCCGCTTCGCCGTCGGTGGGGTCCAGGTTCAGGCCGTTGGCTGTGGCGGTGATGGTGGCGGTTACGGGTCCGGCTGTGGCGGTGACGGTGGCTTGGGAGGGGGTGTCGCCGGTGGCCCAGATCCAGGTGTCCATGCCCACAATCGTCGCCCGTGACTCGCCCACGGTGGGGTTGTAC